>NZ_CP136443.1:0-103448 GCF_032764245.1 Paenarthrobacter sp. AT5 | reverse complement strand
GAGGCCACCTTCGGGCGCTGTTAACGGTTGCTTGTTTGCGTGACGGGTTGCTGGTCCGCTGCGGCCCGCCTACGGTGCGGTCGTTGCGGGCTTCTGGAAGAGGGTGCCTTCGAGGATGCTGCCGTGGAAGGTCCGCGCGACGACGATGATCCACGCGGCGACCAGCAGGGTGTAGCCTGCGACGGCCATTGCGTCGAACACGGCGAGGTGGGTGTGGGCGGCGAGGCCGGTCAGGCCGGTGACGCAGGTTCCGATGGGGAAGGTGAAGGACCACCAGGTCAGGGAGAACGGCAGGCCCTGACGGGCGGTGCGGATCGTGATGGCGGTTGCGAGGGCGGCCCACATGAGCGCGAAGCCCAGAACCGGCACCCCGTACAAGACGCCGAAGGCTTCCATCGCCCGGGCCAGGGTCCCGGACACGGCGAGGTGGGCGTTCCCGCCCAGGAGGTTCGCGGCGGTGATGGATTGGCCCAGCGGGCCCAGCACGATCCACAAGGTGGGCACTGCCGCGGCGGCCCCGATCTTATGCCCGGCGAGGCGGTTCCAGATCAGTGTGGTGATGATGATGGAGGCCAGCAGGCTCAGTCCGAACATCGCGTAGCAGCCCATCAGCAGGGTCAGGCGTGCTTGCCCGGCCGGGACGTAGGGCAGCAGCAGGGCCCCGGTGGAGGCCGAAACCATGGGCGGGACGACGGGCATAAGCCAGCCGCCGAACGCACTGTCCTGTGTGACCTGGTGCCGGCTGAACTGCAGGTACGGGACAGCGACGGCGCTGGCCAGCCCCAGCAGGGTCCCGGCGATCCAGAGCACCGTATCGATGCCGAGTGCCAGCTGTTCGCCCAGGACGTCTTTGCCCAGCAGCAGGGTACCGGCGCCGACGGTGAGCAGCGCCATGGGCGGTGCGCCGTAGAAGTGCGCCATCACCGGATGGCTGTGGTGGCTTCGGGCGGTTTCCCGGTGCCGGATCCAGTGCACCCCGGTCGCGGCACTCAGCAGGATCAGCAGCAGGGACGCCAGAGCCCAGACGACGGTGGCGCCAGTGCGCAGGCCGGGAAACTGCAGGGGCAGCGTCGCGGCGGCGGTCGCGACGATCCCGGTACCCATGATGGAGGCGAACCAGTTCGGGGTCAGGTTCGCGAACAGCTCCGAGGGCCTATCCAGACGGCGCAGGACGCGCCGGCCCCCGGTGCGGCCGCCCCGGGTCTGTGCCGGTGGTGCGGGGTGGTGTTTATCGGCGGTCAGCAGCAGTGTTCCCATACCTTCCATGCTCCCGGTCCCGGACCTGCCGCAGTAGGGGGCATACACTTGTCAGGGTACAAGCCGGACTTGTACCACATGTGACGTTTCTGAAGGAGATTCCCCGATGCTCAGCCCCCGGATACCGGATCTCTCCGCCCTGGAAATGCTCGCCGCGGTCCATGATCTGGGATCCCTCTCCGCCGCCGGGAAACACCTTGGACTGTCCCAGCAGGCTGTCTCCTCCCGGATGCGTTCCCTGGAGTCCCAGATCGGATCCGCCCTGCTGACCCGGACACCGCGGGGATCCACCCTGACAGAATCAGGTGCACTGGTCGCAGGGTGGGCGGCGGAGGTCCTCGCAGCCGCGGAACGCCTGGACGCCGGAATCGCCTCGCTCCGATCCGACACCGCCCGGCAACTAAAGGTCGCGGCCAGCCAGACCATCGCCGAACACCTGCTGCCGCTCTGGCTGGTCGCGCTGCGCCGCCAGCAGGAGAGCCTCGGACTCGTCCCCACCGTCGTGGAGCTGACGGTGAACAACAGTGAAGCCACCGTAGCCCTGGTCCGATCCGGTCAGGCAGCCATCGGCTTCATCGAAAGCCCGCACCTTCCCCCGGACCTGAGCGCAGCGGCGGTACAGAACGATGACATGGTCGTGGTCGTCGCCCCGGACCACCCCTGGGCCCGGCGCCGGACCCCCGTCACAGCAGCCGAACTGGCTACAACCGCGCTGGTCGCCCGGGAACACGGCAGCGGAACCCGGGACGCCCTCGAACACCTGCTCACCACCGCAGGGGCCCCGCCCCTGGCAGATCCGCTGGTGGAACTCTCCACGACAGCTGCCGTCCGCTCCGCCATCGCAGCCGGCACAGCCCCCGGAGTACTCAGCGCACTGGCCGTCCGCGACGACCTCGCCCTGCAACGGCTCATCGCCGTTCCCGTCCGCGGGCTACCCCTGCGCCGCACCCTGACCGCCCTTTGGCAGACCGGCCCCACACCACCGCCCGGCCCGGCCCGTGACCTGGCAGCCATCGCCGCCAGAGCTGTCCCGGGAGCCGGCACCCGCCGTAAGTCATGAAACCAGGCGACTTCGCGAAGTAGGGAGGTTCGGCTGCCTAAAACGACCGTTTCCGCTACAAACAACCAGACGAGTTCAAAAGATTCGGGGCACCCCTAAATTTTGTAGCGGAACTCAGTGCCGAATTCTATGTGCCGGTTCTTCTGCTGGTTGACGGGTATTGGTACATTTGGGCGCATGGGACATCTGTTGGGCTACGCCCGGGTATCGACCGGGGACCAAGACGCGGCTCTGCAGCAGGACGCGTTGAAGGCGGCCGGCTGCTACCGCATCTTCACGGACACGGCTTCCGGGTCTCTGGAGTCCCGGCCGGAACTGACCAAGGTTCTGGATCAGCTGCGGCCCGGGGACACTTTGGTTGTGTGGCGGCTGGACCGGCTTGGCCGGTCTATCCGACATCTGATTGACCAGCTCGCCGATCTCCAGGAGCGTGGCATCGGGTTCCGGTCCCTGCAGGAGGCGATCGATACAACTTCCTCGGGCGGACGTCTCGTCTTCCATGTGTTCGCGGCGCTGGCGGAGTTCGAACGGGACCTGATCCGTGAGCGGACTAGCGCAGGGCTTCAGGCGGCACGGGCGCGCGGGCGCGTTGGCGGCCGGCCCCCGTTGCTGACCAAGGACAAGCTCCGGACCGCCCGCCGGATGTATGAGCAAAAGGACATGACGGTCGAGAAGATCGGCGAGGTTCTGGGCGTCAGCCGGACCACCGTCTACCGGGCACTCCGGCGCGAACCGGCCCCTGCCGTGCCGCGGCGCCGTTCAGGGCAGAAAACAGTCCGGTGACGGCCGGAGGCAGCGGTACCCTCACCGGTAACACTGCCTCCATGCCTGACCAGACAGCGTTGGTGCGCTGGCGAATCCTTCGCCGGCATATCGAAGACGGCGTGCCCCTTACTGCCCTTGCTGAGCACGAAGGCATCGGACTTCGGACACTGCAGCGCTGGCACGCGGCCCACAAACGCAACGGCATCGCCGGACTGGCTAGTGCAAACCGAGGGACCACCCGACGCAGGAGCACCTCCGAGCTGGTCGCACTCGTCGAAGGGCTGGCTTTGGTGAACCCGCCCCTATCTGTGGCTGCCATCGCCCGCAAAGCCAACCGCGTCGCCGCCGACCACGGCTGGCCACCCCTCTCCTACAGCACCGTCCGCTCCATCATTGCGGGCGTTGACCCCGGCATGAAGACACTCGCCCAGCTGGGAACGGCCGCTTACCGTGACACCTATGAACTGGCATGGCGGCACCGGGCCGAGGGGCCGAACGCGATCTGGCAGGCCGACCACACCGAACTGGACATCCTCGTGCTGAACGCGAACATGAAACCGGCGCGCCCATGGCTCACCACCATCGTGGACGATTACTCCCGCGCGATTTGCGGCTACACCATCTTCCTCGGGGCGCCATCGGCCCTGAACACCGCATTGGCACTGCGGCAGGCCATCTGGCCCAAGCCCGGACCAGGGTGGCCGATGTGCGGGATCCCCGACGTTCTCTACGTTGACCACGGCTCAGACTTCACCAGCAACCACCTCACCCAGACGGCGAAGGACCTCCACTTCGAAATCACCTACTCAACAGTCGCCAGACCCCAGGGACGCGGAAAAATTGAACGCTTCTTCGGCACCGTCAATACGGAGCTGCTGGCCGAACTGCCCGGACACCTGACCCGCGGCTACACGCCGCCCGCGCCGGTGCTGACCCTCAAAGAGCTGGATGCCGCCATCGGCCGCTTCATCATCGAGGACTATCACCAGCGGAAGCATCCAGAGATCAAGGCGACCCCGCACCAAGCCTGGGTAGGGGACGGCTGGCTGCCCCGGCTCCCGGCAACCATGGACGAACTGAACCTGCTCCTGTTGACCGTTGCCAAACCGCGGATCGTCCACCGCGACGGCGTGCACTTCCAAGGACTCAGGTACGTCTCCCCACTGCTGGCCGCCTACGTCCGCGAACCCGTCATTGTCCGCTACGACCCCCGGGACATCACAGAGATCCGCATCTTCCACAAGAACCAGTTCATTTGCAAAGCCGTAGACCCCGACCACGAAACCTCAACCCTCACCCTCAAGGACATCCAGGCCGCACGCTCGGCCAGACGCCGCGAACTGCGCGGACAAATAAACCAGCGCATCGCCGTCGTGGCCCGGCACCTGCCGGATTTAGCGTCACCGAAGCCAGCTTCGGCGCCGCCCTCTGTCGAGCAACCCACGAAGCGCCCAAAGCTACGCACATACCTGGAGGATGACCTGTGACCACGCAAAGCTTCATCGCCACCAAAGAGCACCGCCGGTTTGTGGAGTTCGCGGACGCGGTGCGCCGCCAGCACACGATCGGCATCTGCTACGGGCAGGCCGGAATCGGAAAGACCCTCTCCGCCAGACGCTATGCCAACTGGCACAAAGCACAGAAGCTACTGGAGGAGTGGGGACCCCGGGAAGAATCCGATCACCAGGTCTACGCCGCACTCTCCCGCTCCCGCACCGTCTTCTACACCCCCGCCGTGCTCACCACCCCCAAACAGATACACGCGGACATCGAGCACACCAGCACACGCGTGTCGATCTGCGTGGACCAACACCTGTCAGACATCGGCAAGGGGACAGGGCCCCACACCCGCGTCAATAAATATGTCGAGCTGCTCATTATTGACGAATCAGAACGCCTCAACGCCACAGCCCTTGAACTGTTGCGCGACCGCTACGACCGCGACAACGTAGCCCTGATCCTCATCGGCATGCCCGGGATCGAAAAATGGTTCAGCCGCTACCCCCAGCTCTACAGCCGTGTCGGATTCGCCCACGAATACCGGCCCCTCGAACAGGAAGAACTGCATTTCGTCCTGCAGCGCCGCTGGCACAAGCTAGGGCAAGCCTTGGACCCTGACGACTTCACTGACGCCCAGGCCATTGCCGCCGTCGCCCGCATAACCAGGGGAAACTTCCGCCTCATCGACCGGCTCTTCATACAGGTCGAGCGCGTCATGAAAATCAACGAGCTCAACACCATCACCGACGACGTCATCGAAGCTGCACGCTCAACACTCGTCATCGGAATCACCTAAACCGCCAAACCGACCTGCAGAAAAGCCGCCATTCCGAACTAACAGTCACACTCATAACTAATGATTAGTACGGCAATTCAAGCAGAAGGTTTCGAGACATAGTTATGAGAAACGCCGGGCGCAGAGAAGTCACGAGATTTCATAGGAATCAGGATCTTGAGGGGCAGCGCCGGTGAGACGTCTCGTATCCCAAGGGTTTCGAGACGCCGCGGGTGCAGCGTTGAGGATGCTCGGGAACCCCGGCGCGCCGGGAGGCCCCTCAGCTGTCATATGGGGGTGGGACCCAAGTACGCCTGAAACCTTCCCACGCCCCATGGCGGGGAATGCATGGTTCTAGATTCTGGGGGGTGGGAATAGCGCCCCCGGTTGGCAAGTCCAGTTTCGTTTGCGGGTCTTGGTCCCACCCCTAGTTTCGGCTTGTGCCACTCGCTTCACTGGCTTACACTTACAGCACTTAGAGTCAGTTGTAACAATAGGAGTGTGAGTGTCCGGCTCAGCAGATGAGGCAGCCGATGTGCTCCGCGACGCTATCGAGGGCGGAGGGGACACCATCGAGGTGACGCTCAAACTCCCCGTGCGCACCGCCGAGAAGGTGCTTGCACTCCTTGAGGCGGAGAGCGTGTCCGGCGCCGTCGTCGTCCCAATCAAGGACCTTTACAGTACGACCGAGGCAGCGGCGATGCTTGGCGTCTCGCGCCCCACGCTGATGAAGCTCATTGAAGCCGACGAGATCGTGGCTGAGATGGTCGGTACGCATCACCGGATTTCGGCCGAGGAGATCCTCGCGTACCAGCGCGCTCGTGAGGTAAGTCGCGGCCGGGCGGCGGAGGCCATGTCCGAGTTCACGAGCCGCGTGAGCGCCGGCGGTCGGAGCAACGTGACGTTCCGCCACCGAGCGGAGAAGGCCCGGTGAGTAGGACTGAGCTGGACCCGACTGAGTTCACGCAGGCCGAGCGACGACTTTTCATCGACACGAACATCTTCATGGACAACCACTCCCGCTGGACCGGTGGGCTCAAACGGTTGTTCGAACGGACCGCCCCGACGATCGTCGCGCAGAGGAACCCGATCGTGGTGCCGACGAAGGTCGTGCGAGAACTGGAGAAGTATGCCGGGAAGCACTCGTCCCGCGTGGTCGAGGAACAGGTGGAGGCCGTCCGACGATCCCGCATCGCCCTGACCTTCCTCGAAGACGCCGAGACGAAGGGGCTCGTCCGCACCGACCTCGGGGATGACTCCGCGCGCTACGCCGACGACAGCTTCCTCAGGGTCGTGGACTGGGCCGGCGACCGCTACGAGATGTGTGTCGTCACTGATGACATCACACTGCAGCTCCGCATTCGGCTCCGCTCGGCACAACTCGCGCGGAGACTTGTCGCTGGCACGCTTACGAGCGACGGCTTTGTGGTAATCGAGGACGACCAGACACTCTACGGGCGCTGTGCCATGAAGCTGGACGCCAAGCAGCAGAAGGTCGACGATGGCACCGCGACCTTCGCGGACCGGCAGGACGTCGACGAGCTCAAGGAGCTTCTACCCCAGGTCCAGGCGGCCTTCGGACTCCAGTCATGGGTGAAGCGGGCACCACGAACCGCGGGGCAGGGGGTGGCTTCGCACGGCCTGGCTACCGCGTCGATTTCGGCGGGCCATGTAGCCAAACCGTTCTCCAAGTCCGCTCGTTTTCGCGGCCCCGATCAGCCGCTGTCTGCTGTTCAGATTCCCAGCGAGGGCGAAAGCATCATCTCCCTCAACCTCGCCGGCCAGGAAGTCGTCAGACTCGGCGCGCTCCTCGGCGAGGGCGGAGAAGGTCGAGTCTATGAAATCGAAGGACAGCCAACTCGGGTCGCGAAGATCTTCGACAAGGACAGTCGCACCGAACATCGCCGCTCGAAGCTCGACCTGATGTCGTCGCGAGGGCTGAGCCGCGAGGGCGTCGCGTTTCCGATCGCAACGCTCGCTACGACCGACGGAGACTTCCTTGGCTACATAATGCCGCGCGCGAGTGGCCGCGAACTTCAGCGAACTGTGACGAACCCTGGGCGCTTCAAAAAGGCGTATCCCACTTGGACGAAAAGCGACTTGGTCGACGTCTGCGTTTCGTTCCTGGAGAAGGTCTCCTACCTGCACTCGCTCAACATTCTGGTTGGCGACATCAATCCGAAGAACGTCATGGTCGACTCATCGAAGGTCGTGTGGATCATCGACGCGGACTCGTGGCAGCTTGAGGGTTATCCGTGCGCCGTCGGGACGCCAATGTTCACGGCCCCGACGGTCACCGGAGAATACGCCTCCCGACTCCGCACCATGCAGGAGGAGAACTTCGCGGTGGCGACGATGCTCTTCAACATCCTGATGACCGGCCAATATCCGTATGCTCGCACCGGGGCAGACACGAGCGATCCGAGCGATCTGATTGCCGGAGGCAAGTTCCCGTACCAGTTCCAGGGCGCTTCGGACAGAGATCAGCCCGAGGGCAACTGGAAGTTCATGTGGAGCCATCTGCCGTTCCCCGTGAAGTCGCTGTTCTGGAACACCTTCCACCGCGACGGCAAGCGCTACGAGCGGAGGCCGAGTGCGGCAGAGTGGCTCCAGGCGTTCCGTGAGTACAGCGCGTTCTTCGGCGGCCCCGATGACTTCGACCCCATGTCGAACGAGGTCTACCCCTTCCGCTTCCGAGCATTCCGCCCGGACACGCCAATCCGAGACTGCCCACAGTGCGAACGACCCAACGCGATCGTGGGGCAATGGGACGAGGACACCCAGTCCTATTACGAGCCGATGCTCTGCTACGACTGCAATCAGACCAAGACGACCTGTAGCCAGTGCGGGAAGCGCAAGCCGGCCAACGCGCTGATCTACGGCGGCCGCTGTTGGGATTGCTACCAGAAGAGCGACTATGCGAAGTGCGCCAACTGCGGCAAGGAAACCCGCACGAAGTACCTCGTCAACGGACTCTGCTCCAACTGCCAACTCGTCGCTTGCAGCGATTGCCGTACCCCCACCCCCAAGTCGCAGCTGACCTATGGGCGTTGCCCGGCATGCCAGACGAAGCAGGCGACCCTGGACCCGGCCCGCCTGTGCACGCGGTGCGGAAAGCCATTCATCACATACGGCAATGTCGCCTGGCATCAACGCAGCTACAAGCCCGTACCCACCAGCCACAAGTTCTCCGATCCCGCCTGCACTGCCGCCGCAGCATCTCGAATCTCCCAGTCGAGTTCCTCCAGGACAGCGACAGGATCTGGCACCTCGGCAACCGCCCGGACTGGAGCCTCGCGGCCACAGCCGCAACCAGCGGCCGCTGCCAAGAAGGGCCTCTGGGCGCGTATCGCTGACTGGTTCTGGAACTAGACAACAACACGGAAGGAACACTGCAATGGCTCTCAAGATCGGCGCCAACGACCTTGTCGAGAACCCGACTCCCCGCGTCCCCGTGTCGCTCTGCATCGACACGAGTGGCTCGATGATGGGCGACAAGATCCGCGAGCTCATAGAGGGCGTGAACCTGTTCTACGACGCCATCGACGAAGACGACGACGCACACGACGCTGCAGAAGTCAGCATTGTCGAGTTCAACTCGGCAGCCACGCTGATCCAGGACTACGCGAGCATCGAGCGACTCGAACGAATCGAGACGATCGACCCGTCCGGCCTGACTTTCCTCGGCGAGGGCGTCAATCTTGCGCTGGACACCCTTGAGAAGCGGAAGTCCGTCTACTCGGGCAGCGGCGTCCTCTGCTACCAGCCGTGGCTCGTGCTCATGACCGACGGACAGCCCAACGGAAGCCCGGCTGAGCTTGAACGAGCAGTCCAGCGCGTGACCGAACTGATCGCAGCCCGGAAGCTGACAGTCTTCCCCATCGGGATCGGCAAAGACGCCGACATGGCAGTTCTAACCCGCTTCAGCCCGGTTGACCGCCCCCCGCTACGTCTGCAGGGACTTAAGTTCAAGGAGTTTTTCGAGTGGCTCTCCAAGTCGGTCTCCCGCGTGTCCCGGTCTACTCCGGGCGATAACGTGAAGCTCGACCTGGAAGGACTTCGCGGCTGGGCGGAGCTCTAGTTGTTCAACGAGTTCCATCACCAGGTGCGGGGTCGAGGGCACCAAGCCGAGGGCACCCGAGGACAGGACCGGACCGCATACGCTCGTCGCGCTGGTATCCAGGTGCTCTGCCTCGCCGACGGCGCTGGGTCGGCAGCATACTCGGAGTATGGGGCTCAGTCAGTGGTCCACGATGGTTGCGATCTGTTAGTCGAGCGCTTCCATGACTTTGCAACCGGCGACGATGCCGGTCAAGCGAGGCAGGACATCGTTGAGCATCTCCGTCGCGGTCTCGCAGAGACTGCGGACAAGATCGGCTGCGAGGTTGCCGATCTGGCATCGACGTTTCTGGCGGTCGCTGTGTCGGAGGACCGATTCGTGATCGCCCACGTCGGCGACGGCGTTGTTGGGTATATGAAGCACGGCGCGCTGAGGGTCGCGTCGGCCCCAGACAACGCAGAGTTTGCCAACGCCACGACCTTCATCACTTCGAGCGAAGCGGTCGCGTCGCTGCGGCTGTTCCGCGGCTCCCTGGAGGGGGTGTCCGGCTTCATCCTCATGAGCGATGGAACGAGTGCCAGCCTGTACGACCAGCGATCGGGGCAGCTCGCACCCGCATGCGAGAAGCTGATCGCGATCACGGCCACCGCACCGACCCGCCACTCGAAGAACCCTGAGTACAAACGGCGTCTGAAGCGGGCTATCAACACTCAGATTCGCGCTGCGACCAAAGACGACTGCTCGATCGGCATTTTCGGGCGGCGGGGGTACGCAGTCGGCCCCCGTTAGCTCATCATTCTCAGGGAAGGATCCTCCAGCAGGGCTGTGCAGGCGACTTTGGACATTCAGTGCAGACGACTTTGGAAACTGACACTGATCCGCACCGTTTCGCGTAATCTTCGTGTCCCGCATGTTATGCCAAAACGCCCGCCATAGAAGGAGGTCACAGACGCAACTTTCGGTACGGTGCTCGGATGGAAATCGGATATGCGCGAGTCTCAACCGCCAAACAGGACCTAGGGCGGCAACTGGATGCGCTGGCGGTCGCCGGCATCACCAAAGTGTTCGCCGATAAGAGGTCCGGAGCCACAAGGGACCGGCCCGGCCTTGGGGGGCGTTGGACCATGCCAGGGCCGGCGACGTGATCGTTGTTCATACCTTGGACCGGCTAGGGCGCACGGTGCGGGACACTCTGAACCTAATGCACGAGCGCAAAGGGCGCGGGGTGGGCCTCCGGACGCTGGCTGATCCCCTGCCAATCGACACATCGAACCCGGACAGCCCCATGGCGCAGCTGGCGGTAGTAATGCTGGCGCTTTTCGGAGAGATGGAACGAACCTACGCGTCCGAACGGGCATCCCATGCGAGGGCGGTGGCCACGGCACATGGCCGGCGGACGGGCCGGCCTTCCGTAGTCGATCCTGACAAGCTTGAACACGCCGCCATGCTGCGGGAGAAGGGCATCCCGATGCGGAAAATTGTCAGCAAAACGGGACTGGCCCGAACAACGCTGTATCGCCACCTACCGCCTCGCCAGGACGATAAGGACTAAGACATAAGTTTGCTCATGGCGCCAGGGGGCCTTCATCGTCCGCTTCCGCCTCACGTAAGCGAATCCGTTCGTGTGCGGCTTCGAGCTCTTCGCCCACGGCCTCCTCGTCCCCGATTCTGGCGATGTGGTAGTTGAAGAAGTCCGCAGAAGTGTGGATGAAGATACGAGAGACAACCTCCCCCAGCAGTGGCAGTTCCTGTCGTGTGTAGTAAGTGGCCACATCAAGGCTTGCGGACACCCACCGGACCTTCCGGAAAAGGCTCATCACTACCCCGACTGACGGCTTGTACAGGTCAAGAGCCAGGTCCTGTATCACTCGCTGCGAAGTCCATAGGAGCCCGTTGTCAACCAGCTCAGATTGGATTGCGTCGGCCGCTCGTTCCTTGATCGAGATCAGTCGGCGCACGTCTTCCGAGATCGAAGCCCTTGCAGCAAGTGCAGACCATTCCTTGTACGTACTGACCTCGGTGTCATCGTTCCAAAGCGAATCTAGGTGCTCGTATCTGCCGGCCCCATTGGCGAACCGCTCGACCATGTTCGTGACATCGGGGTCGAGGGCGTCCAGCGGGCGGACGAGGTATCCCATCTTGCGCGGCGCGACGCTGGGGCCCGACTGAGGCAGCGGCAACTCCTCAACCGCGTTGAGCAGGTTCCCAATCTTGTGGGAGTAGTCACGCAGCCTCGGGAACTCGCCAGCGACGGCGTACCCGTTGCAGGCGATAGCCAGCTTGCACAGGCGCTCCAACCCGGACGAATACGAGTGCATCCCGACATGAAGTGCGTAGTTCTGATCTTTACTGCCCCAGGGGAACAAATCAGGAGCCGTCGGGACGGAGCACAGTCTACGAAGCCCGGCCAAGGCCAGATCGGAGGCGAATTGGGTTTCGGCGACAAGGCTCTCCCAGATGGGCAGCGTCATGCGGCCATTCATGCCAAGTCCCCACGTTTCCAAGCAAAACTAGATAGTGTTCTGGGATCCGCTCCCCCACTCAAATACTCAAATGAGTAACTACTCATCTGGAAACGAGTCTATGTAGGCGGTCAGGAACTCCTTGACGCTTTGGTTGCGCTTGGCGGCGAGGATTTTGAGCTTGGCATGCTTACTTCTGGGGACTTCAAAGTTCACCCGCTGAAGCCGCTCAGCTGGAACCTCATCCTTAAGGCTTTCCATCAGTTTGGCTTTGGCTGTGGCGGACTGGCTGGGGCGCCCAGTGGACAGCTTAGAGAAGCTACTCATTTACTCATTTCCTCATTTGCTCACGAGCGTAAGGAGTTCGTTGGTGAGCTCTTGGATCTCTCTGGCCCCGGGCGACCCCGGGAAGTCCTCCAGGATGGTAGATCCCCCCGCTGCGGTTCCTGGGTAGTCAACCCGCTGGTGCACCCGGGATTGCAGAACGGGAAGGTTGTAGCCTTCCAGGATCCCGGAGACTTCTTTTCCGATGTTCGTTCCAGTAATGGCGCGGGAGACTACAAAAGCTGCCTGCAGCTTTCCGTCTGTAATTTCGATTCGCTGCTTCACCAGGTCAACTAGGTCGGATGTGGCCCAGATGTCGTAGGGCGACGGTTGCACGGGGATGAGGGCAAAGTCGCTGGCTTTGATGGCCGACACGGCGAGGTCTGCGGCTTGTGGGGCGCCGTCGATGATGACGAAGTCCACGGGGGCGATGCTCTTAAGGTCCCGTTCAATCGTTGGTCGGTCCATCCCCACTACGGGCATCGGATGATCTTCGCGGGCTGCGGCCCAGTCCCGCGCACTGCCTTGAGGATCTGAGTCCACAAGCAGTACGGTATGGCCGGCCAATCTAAGCGCCGTGGCGACATGCGTGGCAATGGTTGTTTTGCCGGCCCCGCCTTTTTGATTGAGAACTGCGATGACTTTCACGTGCGGCGTCCTGTTCTACGCGAAATACTCAAATGAGTAGTTGAGCTAATACTCATTTGAGTATTCCATGAGTAAATGAGTATTTGAGTGAGGCTAGGGGAGCGGCGTGTCCCTGTAACCTTGGCGGGAAATGGCGCTCTGCGCTTTCTCCAGTTCGGCGCCCAGTTCGGCGGCCAACTGCGCGGCCCTTGTGAGATGGTCGGTAGCAGCGGCCACGCTCTGAATGGGATCGCTGCCGTCGTCCTCGTACACGTCGTATTCGTCCAGAGAGCGGCCAAGGGATTTGGCGAGCTGCGTGCACGCCTGCGGCAGCATGTGGCCTAGGCCCTTGAGATTTCCTAAGACGCTATAAACGGTAGGGGCCGGGTGGATCTGCGTGATGGTCAGGTGGTTGATTGAGCGAATGGCCTCGTAGGCGTCATCGGCCGCGCGGATCACTTCGGGGGTCTCGTCATCCATGGTGCGTTCCTCTCTGAGATGAGCATTTCTGAGTCAGCCTACGGTTGTGGTCTGACTGCCTATGTCGGGCTTATGCGGTTGGTGCCTTCTTCGCTTTCAGCTGGGATACGCGCTGCGTGGAGATGCCGAGCATGCGGGCTACTTCGGTGATGGTGAAGTCCTCGCTCAGTTCGGCGATGACGGCGCGGGACTCCGCGGCTCCCTTTGTCGATAGTTCTTGGGCCTTCTCCAGATCGTTCCGGGCTTGGGTCCAGCGTTCCATGATGTTTCCAGGCGCTCTGAGGGTGACGTGCACCGTTACGTCTTCTGGATCGAGGTTGAGCGTCGTGGCCACGAGGTCGGCAGCCATGTCCTGGATGTCTTTTGCGCGGCTGGCGCGGGCTGCCTGGTTGATCTGGTGGATACGTATCTCCCACCATTTGCCCTCTTTATGGGCGATTGCTTCAAACTCACGTTTGGTTGTCATGCGTTGGGGGAGTCCTTTCCTGGCGGCCCGGGCAGCTGTCCGTGTCTACGCTAGTCCCCCTAGAGCACTTATCGCAGGGGGGCTAGCAGGATTCCTCGTTGAGCTGGTATAGCCCCGTGAAACCGGCAGGACGTGGGTAAGGCAGGGGCCATCCTCCCACGCGGATCAGTTGCATCTCTTCGAGCGTGTAAAAGGGCTCCGTAACGAGATGCTTGTGCATGTAGGCGCAGCGGCCATCCGCCTGTAGTTCGTGGTTTTGCTCGATCCGCTCTTGCTCGCTTCTGCGGGTACGGGCAAGTTCGGCTCCCCAGTTGGAATGGCATGCCGGGCAGTAGGCGATTTCGTAACCTTCAGGGTCAATTACGCTGGGGAACCGCTCTACGTCGAACAGTGTGAGCTGGCCGGCTAACTCCGTCATGATCTTTCCTTTCGCGATTGATACTCAACTGAGTAAATGAGTAGATACTCATTTGAGGGTGAGAATTTTGTCGGGGCGGAAGCCTGACCATGAATCTGAACCGGTGACGACGACGGCGCGGCCATGTGGCCGGCCTGCCGGAAAGTGTCCCGCTCCATCGCTGTCATCTCCTTTACCTGGTAGGTGATTCTCTGGCGGTCCATGGCCTTCTTGGTGGCGGAGCAGTTACTGCACTCACGGCCTGTTTCATCGGTGATGGTGTAGACGGTGATGCTCATGGTTCCGGGCTCCTGGGGAGGGGGTGGCCGGGGTCCCGGCCACCATGGGCTGGCTAAACGAATTCCACTGCGGCTAGGCGGGTGTCGAATAACTTTTCTGCGAGGCGGATCAGATGGGTTGGGGCGTCGGTGTCCCAGCCGTATTCCGCGCGTCCCAGGTAAACAGCGGTGCCTGCTACCTCGGGCAGGTAGAGGCCTGTCTCCCGAAGTAGTTGCCCTGCTCGTACGTTGGGGTGGAGGTTCCGGCTGTCGGCCCTGAGGTAGACCTGCCAGTCCCCATTGACGATGCAGTCCAACTGTCCGTACAGCGCTTCAAAGGTGCCGTGGCGGACGTCTTGGCGGTTGGCTGTGACTTCGTCGCTGAGTCGCGCGGGGATGACGAGGGCAATGCACTTGCGGATCATGGCGGTGCTCCTTCATTCGTGGCGGATGGCAGCGGGGATGTATGCCTGCAGGCTTTCCTTGTCGATCCAGAAGTGCTGGCGCCCGGTTCCTCCGGCGGCCACGTAGTCACCGCTGAGGATGTTGTTGGTGGCTCCGAAGGTCTGAAACCACTTGTCTTCGTGGTCGAAGGTGACGGAGTTTCCGCTTGGATAGGTGGTTTCGGTGAGCATTTTCAATTCCTCTCAGTCGGCTGCTGACACTTCTATTCTAGCCCCCCTAGGAACTTTTATTCTAGCCCCCCTAGGAGAAATACTCGATTTGTGCGGTTCCTGGTTGTGGTCATCCCCGCCAGTAGCTCGCTGGGAGCCCCCTGTGCCTTAGAAGCCGGCCACGCCGCCACGGTTCCTGTGCCCGCCCCATGCCGGCCCCGCACGGTAGATGTATGTCGTCCCGGCTGAAAAAGTCCCGACCGAGACGGTAGGGGAGACGGCAACGCCCAGGCTTGGACCATGGGAAACTGTTCCGGTTTTGCGCTGTCCCCACTGTGGGCCGGTGGAGACCGGAGGATAAATCTCAAAGCGGTCCATATTGGGCGTCAGCGCGTGGTGCCGCGTACGGCAGCCTCCTGAAGTCCCTTTTGGTAGTCATCAGCGAACCTTGTTCGCCAGGACGCACGCACAGTGTCTGAGCGGCGTTCAGCTGTTTGCTGCTGGATCCGCTGGGCTTCGGCCCTCGCTTGGGCTTTTGCCGCCTCGGAGCGCTGCAAGGCGCGTTGCCGCCGGCTGTAGACAGGCTGGCCGTTAACCCGCCAGTGGTTGAGTCTGCTTTGAAGGAGCGCGGGAAGGTTCAACGCGCCGTGGAAACCATCGTGACGGTGCTCGGTGCCGTCGGGTTTGGTGTCGAGAGCGTGCAGGACATCGTTTGGTGTGTAACCGGCACGGAAAAAGGGCGCCAGGATCCGGGCGAGGTGGCGTGAGCGCAGCTTACGGAGTGGCGGTGAGTGCCATTGGACGGTACGGGCCGCTTGCAACTCGTTGAAGTCGCGGGTCGCCTTGTCATTGGCGCTTGTCGTTTTGTCAGCTGGCCATTGCAGATCTGTACGAGCGGCCGTCATAGCGGCCACCCATTTAGTGGCCGCCTCAAAATAAGATTTCAGTGTGGGCGAAGCCCACACCTTTATGCTTTTGGGGGTTGATTTCCCTTTGGGCAGGTTAGGGTTGCCATTTATGTCCACAGCGAGTCCGAACATGCCCAGAAGCGGGTCCAATTTGCACTTGGATTCCATGCGCTGGACTTCTTCTTCACCGAACCTGGCCAGTTCCTCTTCGGTGGCGGGACGGCAAAGGACGTAGACGGCCCTGTCGGCCATCCGTTCTTCGCGTTCGCCGGCCTTGAAGAGGTTGGTCTCCCCGCTGCAGTTTTTGGGGGTGTAGATCGCTGAGCGGCCGCCAGCGACGATGGCGAGGAATCCGTGGCGCATCAGCCAGCGTTTGATGCGGCCCAGGGTGCCTTGGCCGATACCGGCTGAGGCCAACAGGTAGGCGTTGCCCGGGGTCACCGTGTGGCTATTGAAGTCGAAGCCCAGAAGTAAAAGCGAGGCCACGGCGAGGAGGTTTCGGCGGAAGTCGGATCTGCGCCAAGTGAGCTTGGGGTGTTGGCGGATAGCTTCCAGCCAGTCGAAGTCCATGGTCAGCGCGCAGCTGCCCTCAGGGACGGCGCGAAGGACGTTTTCCTCGTTCCGTTCCACCATTCGGTTAAGGCGCCGGGGGGCTTCGGTGCGTTTCGAATGCTCGCCTAGTAGCGCGTGGTCGCGCTGCTTCCAGACGCCAGGCAAGCCCTGCACCGCCACATACCCGGGGATTCTCGGCGTGGCCTTTCCCTGCTCGCCGCAGGGCACAACTCGGGCCGGGACGTGCGTTGACGCCCGGGCAGGGTCCGGTACCATAAGGGGGACAAGACCTTTCAGTTTGAAGGGAACACAAAGGGACCGTCCCTCGCGGGAAGGTTCTGGTATCCATCGCCGGCACAGTCGCCAAACAGAGACGGTGATGGAAGGATTTCGGAAGCCCCGCACCTAGTGCGGGGTCTTTCGTTTAAGAAGCGGCCTGTATAGGCAGCTCCTCAGCTTGTCGGTTTATCTTGGGGAAGACCGGCAGTCCGCCGTTCTTCTCCAAGTAGAGGACCAGGTCCTCAAGGTAAAGGCCGACTGACCGGCCAGAGTTCGCAGCTGCGCTGTTGATGGCTTTGCGGCGCTCCGGCCTCACTCGGCCCTGCAGGAGCACCAGATCAATGCCGTCGGGGTGACGGACGCGTCCTGGTTGTGCACTCATGGCTTTAACGTGTCACGCGACGAATGCATACGCAGGGATCCGCGCGGGTGTGTCGAGCTTAATCTTGCTCGGCGTCCATACCGTGGTTTCGCGGGCCCTCATGACACGTGGTGAAAAGTCCATGACTCCAATATGTCATAAACTCCAAAAATTTTGGATATGGGTCGAACCTGCATGTCACGACCATGCCCGCCGCACTATCTCATCGACGGGCCCAGCGGCCGTCTGCGCGGCGGTAGCGCTGAAAGCCCCGCGGAACAGCTCCCGGGTAGCTCTGAGCGAGCGGAAGTAACGGCCTTGTTTGTCGATGCGCCAACGTGAGATGCCGAGAAATCTAGCGGCTGCCTTCCGCTCCATGCCAGCCTCCACACAGATACGGACTGCGGCGTAAATGACCTGGTACGCCGCCTCGTGCTCACGTGGGACCTCTGCCAATACCTTCTGCACGGCTGTCTTTGCCTGTTGGGGAGTAGTCATGGCGTCCTTCTAGTCGATCGACAGGGCGGATCCCAGCTCACGTTCTGGCTTTTTCTGGCGTCGCGCATATGCAAACAGCGCAAGGCCAATGACGACCAAGGCGGTCGAGGCGTAGGAGATGAGCATGTACACGTAGACGAGTTCTTTGGATCCATACCATTCCGCGGGATAGCTACCGGCCCGCAGCAAGGACAGCGTGAAGCCTCCAGCGATCATCCCGGACGCCACTTTCCCAATGGCGAAAGGGTTCCGACGGGCGTCCAAGTAGGCCGGCCGAATCAGGGGTGCTACGACGTAGGCAACATAGATCAGGACCAGCCAGGTGTTAAGGCGGACGCTGGGCTGCGTTGCATAATCAAGCAGTTGAGGGGAGGGAGCGGGGCCGTCCGTGGCCAGAACCGTCAGCAGGAGGCCTGTAGCGGTGAGGCCGAGAATGACCGCCCCGGGCATGCCTACGGTCCAGCGTCTGGCGAATGTTGAACCGTAGGCCTGGCTGAGATGGCCTCCAAGAAACGCCACGGCGACCAGAGCGCAGTATTTCGAAAGCAAGTCCGTCGCGTTCGTGATGGGCATGATGGAGTCGACTGCGTAATACACGGGTGGTACAAGAAGCAGGTAAGCCAGTGTGAGGAATATTCCTGACAGCGCGACGTTTCTGCCTTTTCCCTTGAGTGCATGCTGATATCCCGTAGTAGGGGCATTGAGGCGCTTGAACGTCAGGCTCCCCAAGAGAATGAGCATCAGAGTGGGTACAACGGCCAGCACATTCATCCCAGGAGCTCCGTCATCTTCTCTGCGTATTCGCGGGCCTCTTTGCGCTGTTTCACTCGGCGCTGCAGGAGGTTGATGCGCCCTGAAATCAACTCCACAAGGGCGTCATCGGAAACCTCCAGCAGTTCGTCCTCGCGTGCACGCACCTGCCAGCCGCCCTCTGCCGGCGTTACCAGGCCAACAACGACGAGCCCTGAGGCGAATGACCCGCCGGTCGCCCGGGACGCCGCTACGGCAAGGTGCGGCGAGAGACGGTTCTCCGTGAGGGACGTGATGATGTACGTCAGTGCCATTCCCGATTCCGCGGCCATGCGGTGTCGGAGGTCTCCCGGATCCAGTGCGTCCACCCAGGCGCGGTGGGAGCCATCGTGCGGAAACTCAATAAGTGGAATGTGGCTTCTGAGTTCGCGGGGGTAATGGGTCTTTGACGTCCGAAATTGCAGCTCTGCCATGAGATCCGCGTGGTGGACCTGGCTCAAAACTTCGGCAGCGGACGGTTCCACGGGTCGGGAGAGGACGTCGCGATATCCATCAAAAGCCGTGAGAGCTTGAAGCACCCCTAGCCCGGCTGCCCGTGCTACGGCGACGACAGTCGATTCAGCCACGTTCCCTCTCCGCAGCTGGTTTCCCAGGGTTCCGCGGTTAAGGCCCGTCAGTGCACTGAGGGCAGCCGGCGAAGTGCTGATGGACGCAGCGTCCAGCCAGCTCTTGAACTCTTTGGCTGAGACGGGCACAAACACTCCTTGACGTGACAGGACGCATGACAATGAACCTGCTAAACTGCTACCAATAGTTAAGTATTTCTAGAAACTCAATTTTTGGTATCTATCTTTATTTTAGCTTCTTGGCCGAGTTTAGCCGGGGAGGGGTTCCGCCCATCAGGGGACGCACTCCCGACGCCTTGGCCAGATGCCTAGTCGAAGACGCGAGTTTCGGCGCACCGGGGGAGGGGACGGTCGTGCAAGACCTAAGGTCGTTCGTCAGAGAACGGACCACACGATGAACCAACGGAAGTCGTTGGCGCTCGTGGCCTTGATCGTCATTCCCGGGCTGTTTTTCGGGCTGGTCTGCTCATTCATCGTTCTGCTGAGTCCTGCGAGACCTGCGGCGGCGGACTGTGGCCCGGCAGCCGTGGCCCTGGACGGAAACACGAAAGTGGAGGGATACAGCGCTGAACAGTTGCAGAACGCCGCCGCTGTCATGGGCGCCGGTAAAGCGCTGAACCTCTCCGTAAAGGGTCAGACCATCAGCGTCATGGTGGCTTTAGGGGAGTCGGGACTGCGTGCGCTGGACTACGGCGACGGTCCCGGGCCCGACTCCCGCGGCTTGTTCCAGCAGCGCGACAACGGCGCGTGGGGCTCCTATGCGGATCGCATGGATCCGACGATCAGCGCCACCAATTTCATCAAGGCGCTACAAGCCGTACCGGGCTGGGAACTTCTGGAGCCGACTATCGCCGGGAACAAAGTCCAGCGGAACGCGGACCCGTACCACTACCACAAGTATTGGCCTGAAGCCGTCGAGCTCGTCCAGGCGCTCTCGGGCGGGGACTTCTCCCTCGAGAGCAGTGACTGCGCCATCCCAGGGAAGTCCGGTGCGGGGGATGACTACCCGTGGAAAAACTCTCCGACCTGGTTGCAGGTAGGGGCAGGCTCCGCGGCCGCCTCGCCATTGGGCATGTTTTACCGCGAATGCGTTGACTTCGCCCTGTGGAGGGTTAACCAGCAGATGGGGTCCACCGGTGCCCCGTTCAAGTTCCTGAACGGGAACTTCCGCCCTGACGGGCAGGGCCTCGGTTCCGCCGTGACGTGGAAAGCCGGATGGGACGCCAAGGGCTGGCCCACCGGACACACACCCCGGGTCGGTGCGGTCGTCTGGTACGCGCCAGGCGTGGGCGGATCGGACCCGACGTTCGGCCACGTGGCCGTGGTCAAGGAAGTCAAGGACAACGGGACCTACGTCGAGGAAGGCTACAACGGCAACCCGCCCCCGGATGACCACAACTACTACACCCGCACCGTCAGCAGCAGTGTCGCCTCCGCGTTCCTGTACCTGCCCAACCAAGAGGAGAAGAAATGAGAAAACCCGTGGTTCTCGTCGCGACGGCCCTGCTGTGCGCTGGCTGCGCACAGACAGCTCACACGAATCCATCTTCCACAGAAACGCAGGCCACTGCCTCGGCTCCCGTGTCCTTGAGCGCCGGCAGCGGCCCGCAGGCACCGGGCGGGACAGTGCCGCCCACGATGGGCATTGCCTGGGATCAGGCCAGCAAGGACCGGGCAGTGGATGTCGCCGAGAGGGCAATGGCGGACTTCGCCCGTCCCTCGGTCGGCGAAGAGCAGTGGGCCAATGACCTCGCCCGGTGGCTCACCCCGCAGGCCACCGCCGACTACTCAGCCGTGGACCCTACCAACATCCTGGCTAACCGCGTCACCGGTCCGGCCACATTGACGATCGATGAAGCCAACGGCTACGGGGTCACAGCTGCTGTCCGCACCAATGCCGGAACCTACTCGCTGCAGCTGCTCCGCACAGGCAAGGACGCCCCATGGAAGGTCAACCGCCTGACACCACCAACGCCCTAAGCGCCGCAGCTGTCCATCTGACACACGTAAAGAAAGAAAGCTCATGGTTAGTACATCAACCGAGATCCTGGCCTTTCCAAACATCAAGGCCATCATCCGCGACAACCGCACCGCCGAAGTCGTCGTTGCCGGTAACTCCCGTGCCGTTCCCGACGGCCAAACACTGCAGGAGCTCCGCGACAACGCCCTCGCCCTCGTCGTTACCGAAGCACAGACCTTGCAGCGCCCCGTCAGGGTCCAGATCGAGGATCCCGAAGGGCACGGTGAACTCATCGTGCACCCCGATAACAAGATCGAATCTGTCAGCTATGTCCCCCGTCCGGCCCGCCGTCGGGCACCGGCCCCAGCGATCACTGCCGAGGCGGCAGCCCCTGCAGTCGTCGAGACCATCCCCCTTGTTGAGCCGTCAACCGTCCCTACACAGCCTGGCCGGGGCGCAGCTACGGCGGCGGCTATTGACCGCCAGCCCTGGCCCCCCACTCCCATAGAAACTGAAGAACCGGGCCCTGTCAGTCCAGCCGTCCAGAGGATCGGCGTCGCTGAGGCTGAATCGGCAGCTGCTGCGGCTCCCGAGGAACCCCAGTCCCGGCGCAGCCTGAAGGAGACCTCCTTCCTGGTCAGCGCCCCGGTGCTGGAGCCGGCCACGCAGGGCTGGCGCGGGACCTTGACCCGCCTGGGCCTCCGGATGGATCCCTCAGAGGAGGAGCTGGCCGAGCGCGAAGACATACGCACCGTCAGCCAGCACTGGCCCGGTCCGCGGACCATCGCCGTGGTGAACCGCAAAGGCGGGGCGAACAAGACCCCCACGGTCGTCATGCTTTCGGCGATCCTTGCCCGCTACAGCGGCGCGGCAACGGTGGCGTGGGACAACAATGAATCCCAGGGCACCCTGGGCTGGCGGACCGAGAAAGGCGCCCACGACCGCAGCGTCCTGGACCTGATCGATTCCTCCACCGAGCTGCTGTCACCGTCCACGAACGCGGCCGAGATCGCCAAGTTCGTCCACCACCAGACCGCCGACAAGTTCGACGTGCTGCGCTCTGACGAAAACGAAGAAGGCGACCACGAAGTCACCGCCGAGGAAGTGGACATCGCCCACCAGGTCCTCACCCGTTACTACCGGCTGGTCATCATGGACTCCGGCAATACCGCCCGGGCAGCGAACTGGCGGCGGATGATCGACCACACCAACCAGCTCGTCGTCCCGGTCACCGCTATAGAGGATCGAGCAGAAGCAGCCCGGCTGACGCTGCAGACCCTCGAATCCCGTGGTGGCCACGACGCCGACCTGGCACGCAACGCCGTCGTGATCGTCTCCGAATCCACCGACGCCAAACGCAGCATGACTGGAGACGCCCTGAAACGCGCCAAAGCCGAAGCTCAGCGGATCGCTGACGGCTTCGAACCGTTCGTGCGCGCCGTCGTCCGTATCCCGTACGACCCGGCCCTGGTCAACGGGCCTATCCGCCATGAAGCCCTGCAGCCCGCGACCCAGCGGGCATGGCTGGCGGCCGCGGCGGCCGTCGCCAAGGGCTTCTAGAGAGCCAACAGCGAACGAAAGGAAGGAGGAACCATGCAACTGTCTCTGAACCCCTGGATCACCAGCCCAGCCGAGAGCAACGACCACGAAGCCCCCGAGGTGCACGTCCCGCCAGCTGCCGTGATCAGCACACCGCTGAGGGGCATGGTGGAACCGGACGCCGCGGACCGACTGGCGAACCGCGTAGTGTCCGGGTCCGCGCTGCTGTGGATTGTTGGGAGCCACGGGGGAGCAGGTGAAAGCCGCACCGCAGACCTGATCGACGGGGCACGCCCTACCGGGCACTGCTGGCCTGTTATGCAGGACGGCAGCAAGCCCCGGGTGCTGCTGGTCTGCCGCGCAGACATGCGCGGCCTCACCAGCGCACAAAACGCCTTGACCCAATGGGCATCAGGAGCAACACCCAAGGTTGAACTCATCGGCCTCGCCGTCCTGGCAGATGCACCGGGAAAGACCCCCAAGACGCTGCGCGACTTCGCATCGATTATCGGCGGGGGAGCACCCCGCCTCTGGATCCTGCCCTGGGTCGAGACGTGGCGGCACGGTGGCTCCACGACGACGCCACCGGGCAGGGAATATCAACGCTTCGTCACCGATGTAGCTGCTCTGGCTACCGAACCCAACCCACAGCACTAACCACTGAAAGGTCTCACCATGAACGTCATCACTGCCATCACCACCAGCACCATCCCCGACCCGACCCCTGTCGTGCCCGCTGAAGCCGGCGGCCTGCTGACCGTCCTGAACTGGGCCTCTGGTATCGGTCTCGTCCTTGGCGTCCTGGGCGTGATCATTGTCGGCATTGGCATGGTCATCCAGCTCCGTCGTGGAGAAGGCGGCGAATCAATCGCCAAACTCGGCTGGGTCCTGATGGGCTGCATCATCATCACAGGCTCTTCAGGGATCGTCCGCGCCTTTGTCTAAACCAGCACCAACAACGGGAGGTTCACCGTGAGCCAATCACCAGAGAGCACCACCAACAGCAATCCGTTCACCAAGCCCGGTTTCATCATCGCGGCCGCGCTGGTCGTCGCGCTGATCGCAGCAGCAGTCGTCATCTTCCTGCTCCCCAACGAACAGGGAAACGCCCAACCAGCACCCGCGCAGACCAGCTCCGCCCCGGCTAGCCCCAGCACGTCCACCGCCTCTGACGAGAGTGTCTGCGGACTCCCTGCCAGCAAGGACACAGCACTGGGTACCGCACCGACGTCCAAGTGGGAGTTGGTGGGAACCATGGCCGTCCCGACCGACCCACCCACCGCAGGTCCTGGCACGGTAGGCAAGGACGGTCTGAGGTCCTGCTTCGCGCAGTCGCCCACCGGAGCGCTGTACGCCACGGCCAACATCTGGGCTGCCTCATTCAATGGCTATGCGAAGCAGGTTTACCTGGAACTCTCAGCTGACAGTCCCACTCGGGACAAAGCAGTACAGGCAATAAGGGAGGGAAAGGACGTCGGAGGGGGAACCACTCCGAAGGTGCAGATCGCCGGCTTCATCATCCACTCGTATACGCCCAAAGCTGCGGTCGTAGAGCTAGCAATCAAGAGCAGTGACGGCGGATACGGCGCCTTCTCCACATCCCTGCTGTGGGAAGACGGGGACTGGAAGATGGACATCCCCGCCGCCGGTGGAAATGCAGTCCGCCAGATCAGTGACCTGAGTTCGTTCATCCCTTGGGCCGGCGTCTGACATGGCAGAGAAAGAGTGCGAAGTTTGGAACGCCCTCTGCTGGACCCAACAGGGTGCCAGCAATGTTGCCGCCGGTATTGCAGACGATGCCATCAACAACCTCGCCAAAGCCATCATGGAGGGAATGAGCCAGATGGTGACCACGCTGTCGACCTTCTGGGTTTCAATGCCGACCGTGAACTTGGCCAGCCAGGACGGAACTGCAAGCCCCGTTGTGTCGGTGGTGAACAGTGAGCTGATGCCGTGGACTCTCGCCCTTGCTGTGTTGGCGGTCATCCTGGGCGGTATTCGCTTGATCTGGGAGCAGCGGGGTGCGCCCCTGAAGGATTTGCTCCGGTCCCTGCTGACCTTGACGCTTGTCTCCGGCCTTGGTCTGGGCGTCATCTCCATTCTGGTGGTCGCCGCTGATGCCTTCGCCGCGGTGGTGATCAATCGTGCCACCGACGGTAAGGGTTTCGCCGAGTCCCTGAAGATCCTGGTGATGACAAACCAGACCGGCGTCGGCGTGTTCATCCTGATCGTCCTGGGCTTGATCGGACTGATCGCGTCCCTGGTCCAGGTCGTGTTGATGGTAGTGCGCAGCGGCATGTTGGTGATCCTCGCAGGGATCCTCCCAACCACGGCCGCGTTCACGAACACAGAGATGGGCCGGCAGTGGTTCCAGAAGGCTGTTGGCTGGACTATCGCCTTCATCCTCTACAAACCAGCCGCTGCAATCGTGTATTCGGTCGCGTTCCTGCTGATGGGCAAGGGGAGTAGCAGCAGCGCCAATCTGGTTCAGCCCATCACCGGATTCACGCTGATGGTCGTGGCACTTTTCGCGTTGCCTGCGTTGATGCGGTTCGTGACCCCAATGGTTGGTGCGGTTGCCTCTGGTGGAGGCGCGGGGGCGGGAGCAGCTGTCGGAGCAATCGCAACCGGTGCAGTTTCGCTTGGCCGGGGTGGCAGCGGCAGGGGCAATGCATCCCCCGTTCCCGCATCGTCAACGAGCATGTCAAACACGCAGAGCATGCACGGCGGCAGTTCACCGAAGGGCAGCGACGGACCAG
Organism: Paenarthrobacter sp. AT5; assembly: GCF_032764245.1. Lineage (NCBI taxonomy): Bacteria > Bacillati > Actinomycetota > Actinomycetes > Micrococcales > Micrococcaceae > Paenarthrobacter > Paenarthrobacter sp. AT5. Next base: position 78,151 of record NZ_CP136443.1, on the reverse strand, counting down.
CCGGCCCCCGAGGTGGAGGCGGGCAACCCACTCCGGGCAGCAGCGGGCCGGGCGGGGCCGCCGGCACTGATGCAAAAGCCAAGACAGGGACCGGAGCAACCGCCGGAACGGCAGCAGTATCTGGTTCCAGTGGAGCGGTATCAGTGGCAAGAGCCGGTGGTAGTGCAGCGGCAGCTGGTCCAGCCGGAGTGGCTGTAGCCACAGGTGCACAGCTGGCGTCCAGGACGTCGCAGGCAATTGAGAAGACAGCGCAGGATTCAGCGGGGGAGGGCCCTAGTGGCAGCAATTAACACCGAGTACAAAGAACCGTCTTACGGCAACTGGCGCGTGCCGCGCTCAGCTGGCCTGGCCAACCTTGGGGCGATCGGTACCGCTATTGTCTTTGCCGGGCTCCTGTCGGGCATCATCAGCTTCGCTCTGTGGGGGTTGCTCGCGGGCCTGGGCGTCCTTGCCTTTGCCGGTGTCATGGCTTTGCTGCTGACAGTCAAGGACAAGCACGGCCAGTCCATTGTTGACCGGTTCGGCACCCGGATGGCGTTCAAGCTCTCCCGGTCCTCCGGAACCAACCTTTACCGTTCCGGCCCTCTGGGCGTCACGGAGTGGGGCATGTACCAGCTGCCCGGTCTGGCAGCGAAGTCCACCCTGTTCGAGTTCACCGACTCCTACAAGCGCCCCTTCGCCATGCTGCACGTCCCCACGACCAGCCACTACACGGTTGTCTTCTCCACCGAACCTGACGGGGCCTCCCTCGTTGACCCGGAACAGGTCGATGCCTGGGTAGCGAACTGGGGCGGCTGGCTCGCGTCCCTGGCCGACGAAGCAGGCCTGGACGCCGCGGCCGTCACGGTGGAGACCGCCCCTGATTCCGGGTACCGGCTGCGGAACGAGGTCATGATGAACATCGACCCGGACGCCCCCGAGTTCGCCCGTGACATGCTGGGCGAAGTCGTGGACACCTACCCGGAAGGATCGGCAACGGTGCGGGCCTGGGTGTCCCTGACGTTCAACGCCGCGATTCGGGCCGGCGCCAAGAAGCGGACCCCGGAAGACGTTGCCCGTGACCTCGCGTCCCGGATCCCGGGCCTCTCAGCACGGCTGCAGTCCACCGGCGCCGGGATCGCCCGCCCCATGTCCGCCCAGGAGCTGTGCGAGGTCGTGCGCGTCGCCTACGATCCTCCGGCGGCGCTGATCATTGATGAAGCCCACGCCGCCGGTTCCCCAGTGTCCCTGACCTGGGGCGAAGTCGGCCCCACAGCAACGCAAGCCAGCTGGGATGACTACCGGCACGATTCCGCCTTCTCCGCGTCCTGGACCATGACCGGTGCACCGCGGGGATCGGTGAACTCTTCCGTCTTGTCCCGGCTGCTGGCACCCCACGGGGACATTGACCGCAAGCGCATCTCGCTGCTGTACCGCCCGATGGACTCGGCCCGCGCCGCAGCCGTCGTGGAACGGGACCAGAACAACGCCAATGTCCGCATCACTTCCGGCACGCGGCCATCGGCCCGCGCGTTGGTCGATGCCCGCTCGGCGGCCCAAACCGCCCAGGAAGAAGCCCAGGGCGCAGGGCTGGTGAACTTCGGCATGGTCGTCACGGCCACCGTCACCAACGCCGAACGGCTCCCCGATGCCGTCGCCGCCATCGAGCAGACCTCCGGCACCGCCCGGGTGCTGCTGCGCCGCGCCTACGGATCCCAGGACACCGCGTTCGCCGCGTCCCTTCCCCTGGGGCTGGTCTTGCACAAGCACAGCATGGTTCCGTCCGAGATTAAGGATGCCCTGTAATGGCCCGAGCAAAGCTCTTCACCCGCCCCTTCAAGCACAACACCGCTGCAGCCCCGAAGAAGAAGGCGAAGAAGCCTCGCGGGGCTGCGCCGGGTGCCCGTGGCTGGCCCGGCCGGGGCGGGGGCATGGCACAGCTCGTTCCGTCCGTGAAGGAATACCGGGGAACCACCGTTCAGGTATGCGGGCTGTGGCCGTTCTCTTCCGGTACGTCCTCACCCATGATCGGTATCCCGCTGGGACGCCACGAGGAAACCCAGGCCACGGTCTGCTGCGACCCGATCAGCTGGTTCCAGCGGGCCCGGCTGATTTCCAACCCCTCGGCGTTCATCCTGGGCAAGCCCGGTCTGGGGAAGTCCACCGTCGTGCGGCGGATGTTCATCGGACTCTCCGCCCAAGGTATCCACCCCCTGATCCTGGGCGACCTCAAAGGCGAGCACGTCAAAGCCGTCAAGGCCTTGAACGGGCAGGTGATCCGGCTCGGCCGCGGCGTCGGGTACCTGAACATCCTTGACCCCGGCCAGGCCGTTGAAGCCGCCCAGCTTTTAGAAGACAACGGCCATCCTGAGGACGCAGCACGGGTCCGCGCCGACGCGCACGGCCGCCGCCTGACAATGGTCGTTTCACTGATCACGATCAGCCGGAACAACCCTCCCACCGATCAGGAACAGACAATCCTGGATCGTGCCTTGCGGATCCTCGATGAACGCTTTGACGGTGTTCCGGTGTTGAAAAACCTGCTGGACGTCATCGTGTCCGCACCTGACGAACTGCGCCAGGTCGCCCTCGACCGCGGAGACAAGTCTGTCTACCTGCAGGAGACCCGCGCGCTGGAAGCCACCCTGCTGGGCCTGACCGGAGGCGGGAAGCTCGGAGAAATCTTCTCCCGGCAAACCTCCGAGCCGATGGTACGCGACCGTGCCGTGGTCTTTGACGTCTCCAGCATCGATGAAACCGAAACGGACCTGCAGGCCGCGATACTGCTTGCATGCTGGTCCTACGGCTTCGGCACCGTCAACGTCGCCAACGCCCTAGCCGACGCCGGCCTTGAACCCCGCCGGAACTACTTCGTCGTCCTGGACGAACTGTGGCGCGCCCTTCGAGCCGGGAAAGGCATGGTGGACCGGGTCGACGCCCTGACCCGGCTCAACCGCTCCGTCGGCGTCGGACAGATCATGATCTCCCACACCATGTCCGACCTGCTGGCTTTACCGGCCGAAGAAGACCGGATGAAAGCCCGCGGATTCGTCGAACGCTCCGGCATGGTGATCTGCGGCGGCCTGCCGGCCTCGGAAATGCCGCAGCTGACCTCCGCCATCCCGCTCTCCCGCCAGGAGCAACAAAAGCTCATCGGCTGGCAGGACCCGCCCGCGTGGGACTCCCGCGGCGTCGATGCTGAGCCCCCGGGCCGGGGAAAGTTCCTCATCAAGGTCGGCGGCCGCCCCGGAATCCCCGTCCAGGTCGGACTCACATCCCTGGAGAAAGGCCCCGAAGGAATCAACGACACCAACGCCAAATGGAGCACCACATCGAAAGCCCCGGTTGAACCGGCAACCCCGGCCCTGCCCAGTGAAGGAGCATCAGAATGAGCGCACCCAACCGCAAAGGAATCGGAGCCGGTGATGCCCTGCTGGTCTGGCTGGCCATCGGCTTTATCATCGTCTTCGTCTGCGGCCCCTACGCCGCCCTGCACGTCGGCTCGTGGATGGCTGACATCGCCGCCCCACCGGCGCACCCGATCGATCTGATCACAGGTCTGATCAAAGGCCGCGTGCCGTGGCCTACGGAAGCCACCATCGTTGTCTGCGTCATGGCCGGGCTCATCCTGGCTTTGGCCACCGTCGTGCTCGTGGCGTGGCGGCAAGGTGCGTCCAAGCGTGCCCGCGTCGACAAAGCCGCCCGCTACCTAGGTGTACTCAGCCAACAGGTTGGTTACACCTGCTGATGGGTGGTTTGCCTCCGAGGCTGCCGTGGGGCCGGTGGTTGTTGTAGAAGTCTAGCCATGGTTGCAGGGCGTCGGTGCGGGCCTGGTTGGAGGTGAAGGGCTGCCGGTATGCCCAGCCTTCCTGGAGTGTGCGGTTGAAGCGTTCTGCTTTGCCGTTCTGCCATGGGTGGCGGGGTTTGATCAGGATGTGTTTGGCGTCCAACTGTGCCAGTGCGGCCTGGAAGTCGCGGGAGAGCCTGTAAGCGAAGGCGTTATCGGTCATGACCCGGCGCACGGGTGCTCCGTTGGCTGCCATGGCCGCCGCAGCCCGGATTAGGAAGCCGGCACAGGTAGGCCCTTTCTCGTCGGGCAGTACCTCGGCGTAGGCGAAGCGGGAGTGATCATCGACTGCGACGTGAACGTAGTCAAAGCCCAGCTTCTGGCCCGAGGAACGGTGGTTGGCCGGGTTCTGCGCGGGGTCTGTCCGCCATCCGCCGCCCTCGGGGATCCGCCCGAGTTTCTTGACGTCAACGTGGATCATGTCTCCCGGGGCGTCCCGTTCGTAGCGGCGGTCTGTGGCCCGGGAAGCACGAATCCGCGTCCCGGTGACCGGATCCAGGTCCCACAGCCTGGGCATGCGGGCCCGGGCCAAAATCCGGGAGACGGTTCGGGCGCTGACGCCGCAGCGCTGGGCCAAATCCACTGGACCTTCCCGGTGCTTTATCCGCTGGGCAACAACATCGGCAACCACCCTCTGCGGGGTGGCGCGCGGGCATGACTTAGGTCTGGAGCTGCGATCCTCTAGCCCGTCCCAGCCATGGGTCCTGTAGCGGCTGACCCAGCGGTGGGCGCACGTCCGGGAGATACCCAGTTCCTTAGCCACGTGAGCAATGGGACGGCCCGACAGGACGCGCTCGATGATGATCCGCCTACCGGTCGGTGTCAGGCGGGCGTTACGGTGGGACATGAAGACCTCTTAGATTCAGTTGGCAGTTGTGGTAACCACCAACCTAAGAGGTCTTCACTCTTCTCACGGTGTAACCAACCTGTTGGCTGAGTACACCTAGGCCGCGGCAAGGCGTTGGCCGCATTCTCCGAGAAGGGAGCCCAAGCTAAGGCCGAACGGCTGGGCATCAAGGACAACCCCGGCATCGTCGTCGGCAAGGTCGTGTCCACCGGGCAAAAGTTCCTTCAGTCGTGGGAAGACCTGTCCCTGGATATTTGGGGTCCGCGGACCGGTAAATCGACCTCACGGGTGATTCCGGCCATTCTGGACGCTCCCGGCGCGGTGGTCTCGACATCGAATAAGCGCGACGTCGTGGACGGTACCCGCGGGGTCCGTGAGCGCACTGCCCCGGTGTGGGTGTTCGATCCTCAGAAGATCGCGCAGGAAGACCCGGACTGGTGGTGGAACCCACTCTCCTACGTCACGGACGAAGAGAAGGCCTACAAGCTCACGCAGCATTTCTCCGTGGGTTCCCGCGTGCCTGGGTCAAAGCCTGACGCCTACTTCGATCCCAAGGCAGAGGACATTCTGTCCTCCTACTTCCTCGCTGCCGCTCTCGGGGATCTGCCGATCACGCAGGTGTATCTGTGGGTGACGGAGCAGGTGAACCGGGAACCGATCAACATCCTCAAGCAGCACGACTACGAGCTGCAGTACAAGGGACTGGAATCCACGCTGGAGCTGGCTGACAAGCAGCGTGACGGCATCTTCGGTACCGCCGAGAAGATGATTCAGTGTCTCAAGAGCCGGAACACGTTGCGCTGGGTCGCCCCGACTGGCGGCGCAAGCGTGGCCAGTGATGCGCGCCGGCAGTTCAACCCGCACGCCTTCGCCGCCTCCCAGGAGACGATCTACATCCTCTCCAAGGAAGGCGCCGGCTCCGCCGCACCACTCACAACCGCACTGACCGTTGCCATTGCCGAGGCGATGGAAGAACGTGCCGAGCGCAGCGGAGGACGACTGCCCAAACCTGCCCTGTTCGCCCTGGACGAGCTGGCGAACGTGGTGCGTTGGGCCGGCCTGCCGGACCAGTTCAGCCACTACGGCTCCAAAGGCCTGATCGTCATGGGCATCCTGCAGTCCTGGTCCCAAGGCGTCGAACTGTGGGGCGAGGCGAACATGCGGAAAATCTGGTCGGCCGCGAACGTCAAGGTCTACGGCGGCGGCGTGGCAGAAGAAGGTTTCCTCCGCGCTCTGTCCGACCTGATCGGGGACTACAGCTACATCAACGTTTCCGTCTCCTCCGGTAAGTCCGGGTCCAGCCGCTCCCGTCAGGAAGCCAAGGAACGAATCTTTGATGTCTCAAACCTCGCCGAGCTGGACCGCGGACGCGCCGTTGTCCTCGCCTCCGGCGCCCCGGCCACTTTGGTCCGGACCATGCCTTGGTACAGCGGACCACACAAGGAATCAGTTGAGTCCTCCATCAGGAAGTACAGCCCGCGCCCCGAAGCACCGGCCGTTGCGGTGCCGGCTGAACCGGTAGCCAACCCGTGGGTCACGAAGTAGGAAGGACCTGGTCATGGCGAATGATTTCGAACTGTACGACACGGATACGCCGCCACCTGATACCGAGCGTCAGGGTGCGGAGAAAGCGGAGGAGCTCGTCTACGGATCCGCCGAGGAATTTCTCCACGAACAGCTGCTACCCACCTACGTTCGCAGCGTCACGGGCAAATCGGCCAAGTGGTGCATCGAATGGTACTTCCACCCCGAGGCTGTCTCCCGCGTAGCCGCACTGTGGAGGGCTTGGGAGCACCTGCGACATGATCCAGCGACCGGCATGAGCGTCTGGTGGAAGGACCACGCAGACCACCACATGCGGGTGCTACTGGATCCGCAAGGACCGTTCTACAACTGCGACTTGAAAGAACACCGGGAACCCGAACTCCTGGAACCCAAGAAAGCCCCGGACGGGTGGTTCCCTGACGTTCGTCCCCAACAAACCTAGAACCAAACCCAAGGAGAGGGAGTCCGCTTAGGCGGCCTCCCTCTCCTTCATGTGTCGGCAGCTCCAAAAAAGGAAGTGGTCCCGGTTCGAAGATAACGACCCTTTATCAGCACCAACCGGACATGACCGGCTAAAAGCGGTTAAACAGGATAAAACCGGTACCATCGAGGATGCTAGCCGCTCAGACAGATAGGACGGATTGTGCCCGAACCGTGGATTTCCGCTGACGAACTCGCCACCCATCTCGGCGTGACAAAGGACACCGTCTATGCCTGGATCGCCGACAAAGGAATGCCGGCCCACAAGATCGGGCGCCTATGGAAGTTCCAAGCCAGCGAGGTTGACGACTGGGTGCGCGGAGGTGGCGCCGCAGCGCCTGAGGGCTCTGACGCTGACTAGGCCACTGTCGACGTCAATGTCAGTGGTCTTGCATAGCCTGGTCTATTGCCCAAACAGAAGGAGGTGTACGTGAGCGACCCGACTCTAAACTTGGCGATGCTGCGTGCCGGACAGCGCCTCCGTGGCATCGTTTCCGGTCAGACGGTAACACTGGTCGCTGTTGATCCGATTGATGCCGATCTTTTCGAAGTTTTCTACCGTGACGACTCCGGCCGCAGCGGTGCACGCGCAATAACCGAGGCGGATGCGGCCGGCTTTGAGCTAGCTGGTGATTTAGATTCCGCGCCGCCGTTTGACGGCGACCCGGACGAGTTTCGTCTCGCGGCCGAGGCACTGCGAATCAAGTATGCGGCACTCTACGATCCGATGGTTGCAGTCAATAGCTCCGACGTGGATCCGTTGCCGCACCAGATTCGTGCGGTTTACGAGGAGCTGCTGCCGCGCATCCCATTGCGGTTTCTGCTTGCTGATGACCCTGGTGCTGGCAAGACAATCATGGCTGGCCTGTACCTGAAGGAGATGATCCTGCGCTCGGACTGCGAGCGGGCGATCATCGTGGCGCCCGGCGGGCTGGTCGAGCAGTGGCGGGAGGAGTTATCGCAGAAATTCGACTTGGGCTTTGAGGTATTCAGCCGGCAGATGGTTGATGATGCGCAAGGCCGTAATGTATTTGAAGAGCACCCGTATTTGATTGTCCGTATGGACCAGGTCTCCCGGAGCGAGGACCTGATGGAGCAGCTCTCCGATGTGGTTTGGGATGTTGCAGTCGTCGATGAGGCGCACCGGATGTCGGCGCACTACTCTTCGTGGGCAGGTGAGGTCGATGAGACGAAGCGGTTCCGGCTCGGACGGATGCTGTCGGAGACCGCGCACAACTTCCTGATGATGACCGCGACCCCGCATGCCGGGAAAGAGGAAGACTTCCAACTGTTTATGTCGCTGCTGGACCGCGATCGCTTCGAGGGCCAGTTCCGTCAGGGCGTGCACCGCACTGATACCAGCGGACTCATGCGGCGGATGGTGAAGGAGGATCTGCTCACTTTCGAGGGCAAGCCCCTGTTCCCTGAGAGGCGTGCCTACACCGTCGAATATGAACTCAGTGCTGCTGAACGCGACCTTTACGAGCAGGTCACCGACTATGTCCGCACCGAGATGGGGCGGGCGGAGTGGATCGCGGAGGCTGGCGATAAGAAGCGCGGAAATAACGTCGGTTTCGCTCTCACAGTCCTTCAGCGCAGGCTCGCATCCAGCCCTGCAGCGATACTACGGTCCCTGGAACGCCGCCAAAATCGTTTGGAGACGAAGCTGCGTGAAATGCAACGCAGCGCAGACCAAGGACGATTTACCGCGGCAGACCTGACCTCATCTGTCGATTCTTCAGTGCCCTCGCTGTCTGTTGAGGACTTTGATGACTTCGACGAAGAGACCACCGATGATGAGCGCGCGCAGTTTGAAGCACAAGTGGATCAGGTTGTGGACCTCGCGACCGCCGCGCAGACAATCCCGGAACTGCGGGCTGAGATAACGATCCTCGAAGAGCTCATTGGCGTCGCCCGACGCGTGCGTCTTCAGGACGACGACAAGAAGTGGGTGGAGCTGCGGACCATACTCGACGAGCAGCTCCTCGCCCAGGACGGTTCCAGTGATATCCGCAAGATCATTATCTTCACAGAGCACCGGGACACGCTCGACTACCTGCACGGTAAGATCAGCGCCCAGCTCGGCCGCGCTGACTCTGTCATCACGATTCATGGAGGTACTCGCCGGGAGGACCGCAAGGCAGCACGGGAGCAGTTCACGAACGACCCCGACACAGTCGTGCTGCTCGCCACCGATGCAGCAGGGGAGGGCTTGAACCTTCAACGGGCGCACCTAATGGTGAACTATGACCTGCCTTGGAATCCGAACCGCATTGAGCAGCGTTTCGGCCGCATCCATCGCATTGGCCAGCGCGAGGTCTGCCACTTGTGGAACATGGTTGCCAAAGACACCCGTGAAGGAGAGGTGTTCGCAAGACTGCTATCGAAGATCGATCAGATGTCGATCGCCTACAGCGGAAACCTTTTCAATGTACTTGGTGACTCCGAGGCGTTCCAGGAACGCTCTCTGCGTGATCTGCTTATCGAGGCTATCCGGTACGGCGATCAGCCCCAAGTGAAAGCCAAGCTCGATCGCATTATCGACGCGGGCGTTTCCCACGGGCTGGACGAGATGGTCGAGGAGCGTGCCCTGCACCCCGAGATGTTCAGCGCACTTAATCTAGAAGAAGTCCGCGCTCGGATGGAGAAGGCACGCGAGCGTCGCCTGCAGCCCGGCTATATCGCCGCGTTCTTCATTCCCGCGTTTGAGCGCCTCGGCGGACGTATCCGTAGGCGCGAGAAGGGTCGTTATGAGATCACCCGCGTTCCCAATCGTGTGATCGACACTGCCCGCCGCCTCAATCGGTGGGCGCCTGTAGCCACCCAGTATGAGCGGGTCACATTCGAGCTCGACCGCATCCGACACGACGGCTTCACCACCGCTGCACTGATCGCCCCGGGACAACCCCTGCTTCACGCGGTGATTGAGGCGACCATCCACGACCTCGGGCAGGTGCTCAAAAGGGGCACGGTGCTCGTGGACCGTCGCGATAAGCAGCCCAACGCGCCCATACTCATGTATACGGTTGAGCAGCGCATTCAGAACACTGCCGTAGACCCTATTACAGTCTCGCACCACTTCGACTACGCGCTCTTGGAACAAAATGGGGGCGTCTCTGTGTCGTCCGCACCGCCGTACCTCGACTACGACCGGCATCAGCCGGACGAAACGAAGGCGATCGCTGAGATTACCGCCAGCGAATGGGTTCGCGAGAACCACGAGAAGCTGGTCCGGGCATGGTCGTATCGTGAGGGACTTCAACCTCGCATGGACGAGGTAAAGGGCCGGCTCGAAGCCGAAACGGCCCGGACCAGGGCCCAAGTGAAGGAGCGCCTGCTTGCGGAGGTCAACCATTGGGACCGTGAGCACACAAGGCTTGAGGCGCTTGAGCGCGCTGGCACCGTCGGTCGGCTGCGCGCCGAGACTGCGTACAACCGTGCCCGCCAGCTCGACGACCGTCTCGACCGCCGGCTCCAGGAATTGAACGAGGCCACCAACCTCGTCGCTGCGCCTTCGGTCATCCGGGGCGCCACCCTCGTCGTTCCAAGCAACCTACTGACCATCAGGCCGGGCGAGGCGCCGCAAGCCTTTGCCCGTGAGACGAAAGCAGTCGAACGGCGCGCGGTCGATGCGGTCCTCGCTGCCGAGCGCGCGCTCGGCAGATCACCGGTGGAGATGGACCGCAACAACCCTGGCTATGACGTCCGGTCCACGGACCAGGACGGACGCGTTCACTACATCGAGGTCAAGGGACGCATCGAAAACTCTGACACCTTCACCATCACGACTAACGAGGTCACCTTCGCACAGACACAAGGGGACCGCCACCGTCTTGCGCTCGTCCGCGTCTCACCAGACGGCCCCGAACACGATCGCCTGTGCTACGTCCTAGGCGCCTTCAACCACATTGAACCATCCGCGACGACCCGCTCATACAACGAAGAATGGCGCGACTACTGGGAACGCGGAGGACCACCGCGATGACCAAACCTCTCCAGCACTACACCAGCCCGCCGAAAGAAACACTGTGACCAACGTGCCCAAGAAAAAACTCATCGAAGTCTCGCTGCCCCTAGAAACCATCAACGCCGAAGCCTCTCGGGAGAAGTCAATCCGTCACGGGCACCCGTCAACGCTGCACCTGTACTGGGCCCGGCGCCCCCTGGCAGCAGCCCGCGCTGTGCTGTTCGCCCAGCTCGTGGATGACCCATCTTCACGTCCGGAAGAGTTTCCCACGGTGGAAGAACAGGACTCTGAGCGCGCCAGACTTCACAGACTTATCGAGAAGCTCGTCGTTTGGGAAAACAGCAATGACGAAAAGATCCTGCGCCAGGCGCGAGAGGAAATCCGTAGAAGTAATAATGGAGAACTTCCCGCAGTTCTCGACCCCTTTGCTGGCGGTGGAACAATCCCACTGGAGGCGCAACGCCTAGGTTTGGAAGCACATGCGAGCGATCTTAACCCGCTTTCTGTGCTCATTAATAAGGCGCTCATTGAGATACCTCCAAAGTTCGCGGATCAACCACCGGTGTTTCCCGGAGCTGTTGAGACGCGCAATGGCTGGTATCGCGTGGAAGGTCTTGCAGAGGATGCGACGCGCTACGGCGAATGGATGCGTGATGAGGCTGAGCGACGCATAGGTCATCTCTATCCAAAGGTAGAAGGCCCTGGCGGCAAAAAATACCCTGTCATCGCGTGGCTTTGGGCCAGGACCGTGAAGAGTCCAAACCCAGCGAACCCGATCGAAGTGCCTCTAATCCGGTCCTGGTGGCTGAGCAAGAAGAAGGGCAAGGAAGCCTGGATCGAAGCGAGCGTCGTCGACGGGAGAGTCGTTTACCAGGTGCGACGCGATGCTGATGGTCCCGTCGGCGAGGCTGACGGGACCATCGGCCGGGCCGGTGGGTATGCAGTCGGGGACGGCACGCCGATTTCCCTTGATTATGTCCGCTCGGAGGGTCGCGCGGGACGGATTGGAAAGCGTCTTATTGCTGTGGTTGCGGATGGGGGCCGGGAACGCCTTTATTTTTCACCAACAACCGAACAAGAAGACGCCGCGCGCGTGGAGCGGCCGGAACTAGTCCCTGACGGCGAACTTCCACGAAACCCTCGTGATTTCAAGACTCCGAACTATGGAATGACAACGTGGGCGGATCTGTTCACCAATCGACAGCTCGTGGCTTTGACGACCCTGAGCGATCTTGTTGGCGAAGCCCGTGAGCGGGTGTATTTGGATGCTATCGCCGCGGGTATGCCCCCTGGGGAAAGCCTGCAAGATGGAGGGCAGAATGCTGCAGCTTATGCGGATGCCGTCGCGACGTTCCTGGCATTCGGTGTCAGTCGACTAACAGACATCTGCAACGCCCTGTGCCACTGGGAAATCACCAAAACCCAGGTTAGGCACTTGTTTGGTCGACAGGCGATTCCCATGCTGTGGGACTTCGCGGAAACGATGCCATTTGGCTCTGCCGCTGGCGGCTTCACTGTCAGTCTGTCGAGCCTACTCAAGGCACTTCTACGACTTCCGTCGTCAGGTGCTGCCGTAGTGGAACAAGCAGATGCTGCAGCTCGCGATTACACGGGACTCGTCATTTCAACCGATCCGCCTTACTACGACAACATCGGTTACTCAGATCTTTCCGACTTTTTCTATGTTTGGCTTCGCCAATCACTTTCCAAGATCCATTCAAAGACAGTCGCGACGATGCTCACTCCGAAGGCGGAAGAACTCGTAGCAAACCCTTACCGTCATGGCAGTAAAAAGGGGGCGGAGAAGTTCTTTATCGATGGCTTCAATGCCGTATTCGCTAATATTCGTCGGGGTGCAAACCCTGCGGTTCCTATCACGGTTTACTACGCATACAAACAGCAGGATGCAAGCTCTGACGGTACAAGCTCCACGGGTTGGCACACTTTGCTTGACGGACTCATCGATGCAGGATGGGAGATCACGGCGACGTGGCCGATGCGCACGGAAACCTCCAATCGACTACTTGCCAGTGGAACGAATGCACTCGCTTCTTCGATCGTTCTTGCATGTCGTCCACGTCCAGAGGATTCGCCCGCGACGACTCGGCGCGCGTTCGTTGCCGCACTGAAGTCGGAGCTTCCTGAGGCGCTTCGGACGTTGATTCAGGGGTCAATTGCCCCCGTAGATCTTGCCCAAGCGGCGATTGGTCCCGGTGTTTCGGTGTTTTCGCGGTACTCGCGGGTGCGGGAAGCGGACGGTTCTGACATGAGTGTGAAGGACGCGCTGCTGCTCATCAATGCGACGCTTGATGAGGTCATTGGGGAGCAGGAGTCTGACTTCGATGCCGACACACGTTTTGCTGTGAAGTGGTACCGGCAGTACGGCTGGGGCCAGGAGAACTCGGGCATTGCTGACCAGCTCGCGCGTTCCTCCGACACATCGATCGGGGCGCTGGAACGCGGCGGGATCTTTGAGGCGAAGGGCGGCAAGGCGCGGCTGTTCTCGCCGTCGCAGCTCGACGGGGAGTGGGACGCTGCCGCCGATGAGCGTGTCAGCGTGTGGGAGGCCACGGTCCGTCTGGCCTCGGCAATGGCGAAGGACGGTGCCGACAGAGTCGCCGAGCTGCTGCCTGCAATTCAGACGCGCGTCAGCCTCGACGCCGTGAAGGAATTGGGCTTTCTGCTCTTTCATGAGGCCGAGAAGAAGAGGGACACACAGGACGCCATTCTGTTCAACGGTCTCGTTAGTGCATGGGGTGACGTAAACGAACAGGCCCGAAGGTTCGCTCTGGTGCCGCGTGCGGGGCAGCAGGTGTTTGATTTCGATGATGAGGATGGGGACTGATCAACCATGGCGATGAACAACCGAGACCGTGTAGGCAAAGCCTTCGACTTACTCTCCGAGGGGCTTCATGACGTGGTCGATCAGGTCATGACGGCCGCTTACAGCACCGCTGACTGGACGAGCAGATGGGCAGAGGAGGACGCGCAACGACGCGGCGGATCGGCCCGGACGCTGACTAAACATGACGTGCAGGTACAGCTTCGCGCGGTCACCGAGCAGGGGTACCGCTTCAAGGACGTGCTCTCACGTGCTCAGCAGGGGTTCGCATCGGAGCTGCGCGAGACACGGAACTTGTGGGCGCATAACGAGCCGTTCAGCTCCGATGACGCCTCCCGTGCACTGGATACGATCGAGCGGTTACTGCACGCGGTCGGTTCTGTGGATTCAGCCGAAGATGTCCGCAAGTTGCGTGTGGATCTCCAGCGGACTGTCTTTGAGGATCAGACCCGGAAACAGGTCAAGCGGACCAGGGTGTCGCTTGATCCCGGGTCTGGGCTTCGCCCTTGGCGTGAAGTGATACGCCCGCACAATGACGTTGCCCGCGGAGAGTTTACCGCTTCGGAATTCGCCGCTGACCTGCACCTTGTCCACACGGGCCAGGCGGCCAGCCCGGAGTACGGCAATCCGGTGGAGTTCTTCACCCGCACGTACCTCACCGAGGGTCTGCACGACCTGCTGGCCCGGGCGCTGCGCCGGTTGAATGGTGACGCGAACTCGAGCCCGGTGGTGAACCTTCAGACGAACTTCGGGGGCGGCAAAACGCACTCGATGCTCGCGCTCTACCACCTGTTCAGCGGAACACCCGCGAACGAACTGCCACAGGAACTTCAGGAACTTGTCGCCGAAAACGGCAACCCGGACCTCGCCAGTCTAGGCGTCAAACGTGTTGCGCTCGTTGGGACGTATCTGAAGGCAGGTTCCCCGATCATCAAAGACGACGGTACCGCGGTGTGTACCCTCTGGGGTGAACTCGCCTGGCAGCTCGGTGGACGAGAAGCGTACGACCTCATTGCCGAGGACGATAGGGCCGGTACGAATCCGGGTGAGGCACTCCGGACACTGATCCAGCGCTACTCGCCCGCGTTGATTCTCATCGATGAATGGGTCGCGTACGCCCGTCAGCTGGTCACAGACAAAGAGCTTCCAGCGGGATCTTTCGAGACGCAGTTCACATTCGCGCAGTCGCTAACCGAAGTTGTCCGATCGGTTCCGGGAACGATGCTTGTCGTTTCGATCCCTGCATCCGACACCGGTGACGCAGGGCGCGGTAGTGACATTGAGGTCGGTGGTGCCAATGGGCAGCTTGCGTTGGAGCGCCTGCAGAACGTGATCCGGCGTGTGGCTGACCAATGGAGGCCATCAAGCAAAGACGAATCGTTCGAAATCGTTCGTCGTCGTCTGTTCCAAGCGCCGAATGCGGATGGGCTGACGACGATCGCAGCTGTGGCGCGCAGTTTCGTCACGCTCTACCGGAACAACACGTCCCTGTTCCCGCGGGACGCAGCAACACCGAGTGACGACTACGAAAAGCGCATTCGCGCCTCGTACCCCCTGCACCCCGAACTGTTGGACCGGCTGTATGAAGACTGGTCGACGCTGGAGCGGTTCCAACGCACCCGTGGCGTGCTGAAACTTGTTTCTTCCATCGTGCATGAACTGTGGGCCTCCAAAGACACGGCTCCGCTGATTCTTCCCGGCACAGTTCCGCTTGATGCAACGACGGTCAACACTGACCTGACCCAGTATCTCGAGGATCAGTGGAAGCCGATCATCGACTCCGACATTGACGGTCAGGGCTCTACCGCGCAGCAAATCGACCTTGACCGGCCAAACCTGGGGCAGCGGTTCGTGACTCAGCGTATCGCCCGGACAATCTTTATGGGTGCTGCCCCCCGGATCAAGAGCACCCGCAAGGGCCTGGACAAGCAATATGTCTGGCTTGGTACTGCGGTGCCGGATGACACCCTTGGAAACTTCGGTAGCGCACTTGAACTCCTCGCGCAGCGGTCTACGTACTTCTACGAGGAGCAGGGCCACTACTGGTTTGACACGCAGCCATCGGTCACGAAAACCGCCAACGATTATGCCGAGCGGTTACGTGAGGATGTTGAGACGGTGTGGAACGAGATCAGCCGCCGTCTGCAAAGCGAAGAGCGGTCCCGTGGTGTCTTCGACCGGGTACACATTGCACCGGCATCCAGCGCCGACATCCCCGACCTTGAAGACACACGCCTAGTCATCGCCCATCCGCGGCACTCCCGGCGCAAAGCCGATGGCGCAGAAGCGGCCGCGCACCAGTGGATACAGGACGCAATCGAGACCAAGGGCGCTAGCCAGCGCATCCACCGCAACACACTGGTGTTCCTGCTGGCCGACAAAAGCGAATTGGAGAGCTTAGAAGCAGCGACCCGCAGCTACCTTGGGTGGAAGCGGGTACAGGCCACCGGTGATTCTCTCAACCTGTCGGCCCAGCAGCGCAAACAGACCGACGATTGGGTCGCCAGGCTGGACCAGACGGTATCCGATCGGATCCGTGACGCTTACGTATGGACGGTATACCCGGAGCAGTTCGACCCGACCAAACCCTTCGAGTTGATAGCTGATAAGACGCCAAGCTCTGGCGGACGTTCACTTGCCGAGCGAGTTGCTTCTAAGCTCGGCCGCGAAGACCAGCTTGTGACAGACTTCGGTGCCCCGATCCTCGGCGCGACATTACACCAGGAGCTTGCCGCACGATGGCACGAAACTGGTGAAATCACCGCCGGCGAGTTGTGGGGATACTTCACACGTTACGTCTACCTGCCACGGCTTGTCCGCCGTGAGGTGCTGGACAGTGCAATTGTGCAGGCGTTGTCCACAGTTCTCGTTGACAGTGAGCGGTTCGCAATCGCCAGTGGAAAGGACCTTGAAACCGGCCGATACCGTGGGTTGCTCGTGCCGCCCAGCCCGAACACGACGATTCAGGTGACCGACAGCACGCTCCTCATCGATGTGAAGCTTGCGCAGGAGCAGATTGACGCACAACAGGCCCTTGCACGCAGCACTGCCAGTACTACGGCCTCAGAAATCTACACCGCGGACGTCAGACCGGCGGATTCGGCCCGGCCCGGCGATGGCAAGCCAAGTACAACTGATGAGACAACGGCGCCTGAAACGCTCCCGGACGCAGTGCTCGCCAGGTTCTTCGGATCAGTGAAGATTGACTCGGATCGATATTCCCGCGATATCGGCAATGTCACCCGTGAGATCATCGATCGGCTGTCCGGTGCTGGCGCGAGCCTGGAAATCACTATCGACATCCAGGCCACCAAACCCGAGGGTTTCGACGACTCCGAGGTCAGAACCATTACTGAAAATGCCCGCGTCTTGAAATTCGACCCCAGTTCCGGCTTCGAGAGGTACTAATCACGGAACCAAAAACGATAGTGCGTCACAGACCTTCGTGTTTGAAGGAAGGCCACCGCCTACCTCGGTAGCCTTCCTTCTTCGTGCGCTGGAAACTACTTCGACGGGCCGTTCTTAGACCGCTCAGCGCCTCTCGATACCCCAGTGTGCGCCTTGCGTGCTTTGGCAGCCTTTGCACCCATGGTCAGACCTGCACGGGGATGTGTGGCCTCGCTGCGCTCCGCTGCCACCCGGCCGCGTACCTGTGACTCCTTAGCGCCGGTGGTGGCCAATGATGCGGCGAAAGCGTTTTGTCGTTCGGCCGAGCCGTAGTCGGCGGCCGACGTCGTCTCAGCTTTCAGTCCTTGGTCTTTAAGCCGGCCGCTGTCGTTGCCTGTGACACGTTCCTCGATCTCTCGGCCGATGCCCTCCATGCGGGCAAAGAGTTCCTTCTCTGCCCGCTCGTACCGCTGCTCCTGGGTCGCCCATTTGTCGCCCGTGAATCCGCCCTCGGCCAGGATTTTGGCCTCGTGGAGGTTCTTAGCGGCGTCCACGAAGGCAGGGTCTTTGAAGTGTTCCTCTCCTGCCCCGTTGACGTTCGCGGTGGTTTCCTGCTTGAGCTGGTCGATGTCGGGTCCGTTGATGCCGTCCTTGCTGATGAGGAACAGGCGCTCCTTAATAGCTCCGTCCGCGGCTTCCAGCGCTTTCGGCGTCTTTGCGTTGTGTGCCCGCTGGAGCGCTTTGGCCAACTCGGGGTTGGCCAGGTATTCCACTGGCACCTGGTGTCGTTCCATTTCGGGTGCGAGTTTCGCAGCCTGGGCACGGAGTTCTTCCGCGCGGGCGGCCGCGAGCAGCTGCATGGCCTTTCCATGTTCGGTGGCAGCTTTACGGGACTCTTCCTGGCTGCGGTCAAGGGCTTCCTGCCGTGCCTTTTCGGTGGCGATGGTGTGGATACCTGATTCAAGGTACGCGGCATCAGGGCCGACGTCGCGGGTGTCGATGCCATACCGTGTCAGGACTTCCTGACGGATCTTCTCCGATGCCGCAAGGGCCGTCGGGTCGTGGTCCTTCCACGATTCAGCGACGGTGTACGCGGTAGCGATATCGGACGGCTGGGCTTTGTCCCACCACTGGTCCTTTTCCGCTGGAACAAGCGCCGCGTGGGCGGCGCTGCGCTCGGCTGCCAGGCGTGCCTGAGCTTCGTGTGCAGCCTGGGCGTCCTGGTGTTCCTGTTGGCGTTGTGCTTCCTGCCGGTGGCGGGCCAGTGTTTCGGCAATACGAGACGCGATCATCAGCGATTGCCGCAGTCCGCCGTCCAGCAGGTCGTCCATTCCGTCCGATTCACTCATGGTGTTCCCCTCGCACTAGTGGTGTTTTTATCGGTCAAGTACAGGCCCGGATTCCCGTCCCGTCCGGGTGGGTGTCTTCGCGGGTATGGCCGTGGCGGGAACAGCGGATCCGGGACGGACCGGAGCCATCCCGCGCAAGCCAAGCTCCACGGGGTTGCGTTCCTGGCCACGTTCCGGGACCGGGGCCGGCCCGCCCACGGTAGCCGGTCGCGGCATGGTCGCCGCGAACGGCTTCAGCTGCGTCGCGACAACGGCGCGGATCCTCTCCGCTTCCCGTGTCCGGCCGGATTGCTGATGCATCTGGTAGATGGCATGGGCCATGTTCGCCAGCTGCACCATCAGGGCTGCCTGCGCGGCTGTCTTGTTCTTGGACGAGGCGGCCAGGAACAGCATGGCCGTGCCGGCAATGGACGGCAAAGCCACAGGCCTGCCGTGCTCCCGCGGTGCGCGCAGCTGCGCTGTGCGGGACAATTCAGCCGCGGTGGCCGCCAGCGGTCCGGGCGTGGGTTCGAGACGGTGGGACCATGCAGCGAACGCTCCGGAAACGTCCCTTGCGGCCTTCGCCCAGGTCGCGTGATCGTCCAGTGGGATGGACCGCAACTGCTCTGCCAAAGCGGTCGCGTTGCGGGCGTATTCGACCCATGCCTGGGGCGACGGTACTGCCCGTTCAGGTCCGGTCCTGGAGACGGTGCGCTTGTTGCGTGCCGCTGCGTTCCACTCGGCTGCTGCCTCGGTCGCCGCGTGCGGTGAGTCCATCCATCCTTGACGGAGCGAACCCAAAGTCAGGTCTGATGCGAGGGTACCGCCACCGAACCAGATAGGCCGCTGCCCCGGCTTGGGCCGCTCAGCGACGTTGTACCCGGTGATGACGTCGGTGGTGTTCTTCGCATAGCGAGGGCGGAGCAGGATGCCCGTGTTACGGGCACGGCGGACGAACTCCCCTTCAGTCGCAGCGGCGCTGGCGCTGGCGCGGACCTTCCGTTCCAGCGAAGCCCTGTGCATTTCACGCTCGTCCCGAGCGGCAGTGGCTTTCTCCGCCCGGTCGTAACCACGGGTGGCGTGCACGCTGGAAAGTCGCTCCAGTCCGTACTTGGCCTCCAGCTCACGGCACGTCTGCTGCGCGCGTTTGTAATCCCCGTGGGTAGATGCTTTGGTGCCGTCTTCCCGGACCAGCGACACCGCAATATGGATGTGGTGGTTGCCGTTTTCGCTCGTGCCGTGGTTGATCGCCGCCCACCGGCACTGCGCTTTTCCGCTGGCCGCAGTGAAGCCCATAGCGTCCACGAAATCGTTCGCGATGTCGCCCCACTGCTGGTCCGTCAGCGCACCTTCTTCGGCGCGCAAACTCAGCGAGCAATGCCACACGGTCGCGTCCTTGTAGCCGACGTGGACGCGCTGCTTCTTGGTCGCATCCCAGGTGAAATCCTTGATCTGAACGGAGACACCGAACAACTTCCGTGGCTGATCCAGGTGCTTCGCGACAGCAAGGGCATCCGCGTTGTCCAGGACTCCGTCGTCGTACCAACTCATCACGGCAGCATCGCCGGCAACCAAGTGTGGATTGGTGTGCGCGTTCTTCGTCTTGTCCGAGTCCGTTGATGCCAGATAAACCATCAGGCCGGCCATGCGGGAACCGCGGGTGATGTTCGGGATCACCGGCTACATCAGCCCTTCAATAGCCTGGTCGATACGCATCGCAACCGAGCGGATGTGCTTCAAGGCTTCGCGGGCCTCAACGGGGAACTCTCCCGTGGCATTTGCGTGACGTGCAAGCTGGTTGATGTTGTTCGAGGAACGGGCCAGCAGGTTGTGCAGCTGCATCAGTTCAGCGCCTATTGCTCGACGCTCAGTCGGTGAGTCCGTGCGCGCGTCCAGCGCCGCCGAAACCAGCAGATTCGGGACGGTCACTTTCTCCCGCTCCGCCCTGGCAACGAGCGCTGCCTCCTCTTCCACCGTGACCCACACGTCACGGCGCTTCTTCGTCCCGGCTGGAGTGTTCGCACGACGGCGGCGGGACAGATTGGGACGATGAGAGCTCTCCTCATCGGACATTCAAATCCCCCTTCCAAAGGCCCAGCGCAGCGACCCCAAACGGGGACCCACAAGCCAGTGTGCCAAACCGCGACGCAGGAGTCGTGCAGGACACGCCCATTTACACCCGTGTAAATGTATAGCTTGCTCCGCACGGTTTCGTTGGGCTGTTTTGGCACCAATTGTGCAACTCACCCGAAAACCTCGCTTCTGGTGCCGAACTCAACCACTAGGCTGACGGGCATGGATATCGACAACATTGCCGCAAAGGCGGCCGCGAAAATTGACGCCGTCAGGGACGCAAGAGTCAACGCAGTGAAGACCGCTGCTGCCAGCAGCGTCGAACTGCAAGAGGTGGTTCAGTTGCTCGCAGCTGCAGAGCAGAAGTATGCGAAGGATTACCAGGCAGCCCTCAGGGCCGATTGGACTGAATCTGACCTGCGGGGCTTCGGGCTGGACGCACCGGCCAGGAAGGCCGGCGGGCGTCCCAAAGGCGCTAGGACGACGCGCCCGTCAAAACCAGCTAATGATGCTGCACGTGAGAAGGAACTGATCGGGACAACTAGCGAAAACTGGTAGCGTCACCCCTCGCCCACATGTGCACGGCGCAAGCTATTTCCTCCGGGCTTGCGCCGCACACATGTGGACGACAGGACCCACCGAACCGGCTGCACACAACCACCACGTCACCAACCGTCCACACCTTGCCCTGGGCGAGCGGTGGCCGTGCACAGCCTCCGTCCATCGGGGACAGCGCAAAACCGGAACAGTTTCCCATGGTCCAAGCCTGGGCGTTGCCGTCTCCCCTACCGTCTCGGTCGGGACTTTTTCAGCCGGGACGACATACATCTACCGTGCGGGGCCGGCATGGGGCGGGCACAGGAACCGTGGCGGCGTGGCCGGCTTCTAAGGCACAGGGGGCTCCCAGCGAGCTACTGGCGGGGATCACCAAAAACAGGAACGGCGCAGGGTCCACTTTCTTGAAAGACGGGCTTAAACACGAAGGGCCGGCTTGTTAGCCGGCCCTTCGTGTCCTTCGGCAAAAAAGGAAATCTATGGCCCCAGCTTAGCTGAAGCCGTGCACATGACTACAACTGAAGAAGCTGTTGGACTGTCGTGAAGTCGCGGCACCTACTTTCATGAACGGTGGGCGCGTTTATGGCGGTCCGCCGCTGGTGAGCGGCAACCTGGTTCGCCCTGGGCGGCGGACCGCCCGACCTGCGGGAGGTTCCTGGCCCTGCCCGTGGTGAGTGGCCGGGTCCTTGCCGGGCGGGGGGTCCGCCCGGCAAGGGCTTCTTATGCCGCTTCGGTTTCTTCGGCTGGCTTGCCGCTGTCGATGATCATTTGCTCGGTCTCACTTGCGGTGTATCCCCAGACGACCAACTGGTTCAGGTAGTCCCGGTGGGTCTGAGATGGGGACCGCCATGAGTCCTTGGCAATGGTCTTCTCATACCCTGCGCAAACCAGTGCGATCAAAGAGAACTCAGGCCGGGCCGTGGACGCAGCCACGTGATCCCGCAGCGGGTTCCATCCCCACCGATCGGACTCGTCGGACTTCGCTCCCACCATCTCAGCGGCCACCTTTCCGTCGTAGCCGCTGACCGTTTCAGGGTGGCGCGTGAGCGCGTACGCGGTGAAGTGCTGCCAGCCCTTCGGCGCCTGCTTCTTCGCCAACAGGTTCCGGACAAACTCCCGCCTTACGATGGTGGCAGACTCGGCCGCTTTGTTATTGGCGATCAGGGTTTTCCGTTCGGCCTTCTGTTCCTCGGTCATCGGGCCTTTCTGGACGTTGCTGCCGCCGTCGTAGCGTTCGTACTTCGGGACGAAGTCCGTGTCCTTCCAGCCAGCGATAACTGAGTGGGTCCGGTGCTGGCCACGGTAATCCGTGGTGATCAGGACGGCGTTCGCGTCCTCCTCGGTGGCCGGTTCCCCGTCTTCCCTTTTGGCGGCTGTGACGTAGAGGTTCTCGTCGTCGGAGTAGTGTCCGGCGTCCTCCACGATCGTCTTACCCTGGGCTTCGAGTTCGGCGATCAGCGCAGCGAAGGCTGCGGCGCTTTCGCGCTGATCCCGCAACCGCTGGGCGACGTGGAGCAGCTGGTCGGGGTCGTCCATGAGAACTGATTCAAGGTCGGCCGTCGCGGCTTCGTCCTGTTCAAACTCGGCCATGATCAGGGCCGTCTCGATGCTCCACCCCCGGTCCAGGGCGGCGGTCCCGGCCTCGGATGCCTTGGCCTTCAATGCACCCTCGACGGCGGGCTTTTTCCGTCCGGTCCGCTTGGCGATCGCTGCCGCTGAAACACCGATCAGGGACAGCTGGTGGTAGGCGTCTGCCTCGTCGGCTTCGGTCAGTTCCGCGCGCTGGATGTTCTCCACGACCTGCGTAACGATCCGTTCGGCATCTTCCGGGGACTCGATGATCATCACCGGGATTTCAGGGCGCTGGGCTTCGACGGCGGCGCGGGTGCGGCGCTGTCCCATCAGCACATGCACCGTGCCGTCGTCCTTGCGGTGCGCGATCACGGGTTCCATCACGCCGTGTTCCTTGATGCTGGCAATGAAGTCAGCGGTCAGGGCGGCGTCTTTGCGGACGTTCAGATCAACGGTCAAGGTTGCCGGGTCGAGCATTTCCAGTGTGGGTGCTGCGTTCATAGTGTTCTTCCATTCTTTGCCGAAATGGTGGGTGAGTGGGGCGGCTTGGGTGACCGGCCCGCAGCCTGTCTAGGCGGTGGCTTGGTGGAGTCCGAAAAGCTGTTGCGCGGTGTCAATCAGATGCTCGGGAACGTCTGCTTCGTCGCCGTCAGCGGTTTCGCCCAAGACAACGACGTCACCGCAGTACACGTCTGCCAGAACACCGGTTTCTTCCAGCACCAGCTGCGCGGCGCGGCGGTTCGGTGCAAGCTGCATGATCTTGCCTTCTTCATTCAGGTAGAAGTGCCAGTCATCGACGGTGACGGCTTCGATGTTTCCGGCCACAAGGGTTTGCAGGTTGTCTAAACCTGCGTCGATGGGTTCGACGCGGGCCGTCTCCGCCAGGTTGGCGGGGATGATCAGTGCTGTACAGGTGTTCACGGTTTGTCCTTCAACGATTGCAATCATGAGTTTTTACTCAAATACTCATTTGAGGTGGGAGCGGTGCCCCGCCCGTAGGCGGGGCACCGGTTTGGGTGGTGGTTAGGCGGCGGTGGAGAGATTGCAGGGAATCCGGTACCGACTGGGCATCTCGGCGGCCGCCTCTGGCAGGTCGTCGGGGCCTTGGGCCTGTCCGTTCTTCCAATGGAAGAACGCCTGCTCACTTATCGCGGTCCAAAAAGCAGCCTTGGTCCGGTAAAACGTGGTCCTCACGTCGCCTTCACAGTAGGTGGCCATGCCAAACAGGTTGCCGATCTCGTCGGCGGTACGGATCCCGGCGACCATGACATAAGGCCACTGACCAAGGTCCCAGCCGTCACAGCCCCAACTGGGGATCATGGCCCAGCCGTGTTCACCGATTACGTCCATCCAGTCGTATCCGTCGTTCATGTGGTAGTCCACGAGCACGGGCACGTCGTGGATGGTTTCCTCGGTGTCCTTGGTGGTCACGGTCCTTTTGATGACTGCGTTCATGTGGTGGTGCTCCATTCTTTGCCGAAATGGTGGGTGAGTGGGGCGGCTCAGGTACCGGCCAGCTTCCCTCTCCCCCAGTTGCTTTTTTGTTGCTGGCACGTAGTGCTCTACGGGGCCGACGGAGGCGTCTCCTCCCGCCAGGGCAAGGTGCTGGAAATCTTCGAAAGGAAATAAGCGACGCAGACATCTCACGTGTTTAAGAAGTCAAGCTGCGAGATTGGGGCGGGTGGAGTGAAGGCCGTGGTTTCGTCGAAACGGGTACCGGTGGTGAGGCAGTGGTGGAGTTGGCCGAGGAGGCGATTGAAGAGGTTGCGCTGGGCTGCTGCGTGCCAATCCCCGGCTGCGCGGCGGCGCTGGTAGTGGGCTCTGGCGCCTGGGGATCCGGTGAGGGCGGACAACGCCCACATGTATCCGACGGTGCTGAGGCGGTCGTTCTTGACGAATCTGCGGCCGACGAATTTCTTCTTGCCCGACGCTCTGGTGATGGGTGCGGAGCCTGCGTAGGCCTTCAGGGCGCGGGCGTCGGCGAACCGCTGCCTGTCGTCTCCGATCTCGGCCAGGAGCCGTGCCCCCAGCTGGTTGCCGATCCCGGGGAAGCTGAGCAGGATCTGGGCATCGGGGTGGGTGAGGAACGCTTCCTCGACCGCGGTGCTGAGCTGATCGACGCTCTGGCAGGCAGCGTCGAGGATGAGCAGTAGGCCGGCCGCCTGCTGCCCCATGGCGTCTTCGACGGCCTGGGGCTGGCGGGCATGGTCACCCCGAAGGATGGTCTTGATCCGCTGGGCCTGGGCAGCGATGCCGCGGGAGCGTCCCGCGCGGCGCAGGGCAGTTTCGATCCGCGCAGTGCTGAGCCGTGCGGCCGTGCCCGGGGTGGGTGCGATACGCAACAGTTCCCTGATTTCGGGGCGGGTGAGGCCGTTCTGCCAAACCGCGCCGGCCTGTAGGAGCGCCGGGTAGAACTGGCGCAGCACGGAGCGGAGCTGGTTGGCCGTCTGCTGGCGTGCCCACACAGCGTCCTGCTGGGCGCGGGCCAGGACAGTGATCGCCCTGACCTGTTCGGTGTCGGCCGGGAGAGGGCGGTGTGCGTGGGCGTCGGTGCGAAGGATGTTCGCCAGTACCAGGGCATCCCCCGGGTCGGACTTCTTCTTCGAGACACCGTGCCTGTCGCGGTAGCGTGCGGCCGAGAGTGGATTGACCGCGTAAATGCTCCGGGTGCCGGCGCGCAGGGCCGCGACGAGTAGGCCCTGGCTGGTTTCGATCGCCACCGGGACAGGGTGCTGGGGTGTGTCCCCGTGTTCGGCGAGCAGTTCCAGTAGGTCCCGGTAGCCTGCAGCGTCGTCGGTGATCCTGCGTTTGGCCAGCAGCTCGCCGGCGCTGTCCATGATGGCAATGTCATGGTGGCCCTCGGCCCAGTCGATCCCGCAGTAGATGTCCAATCTGTACTCCTCGCAGTCAAGGTGTGTTCTGTTCCCGGGGTGTGCCAGTTCGGATCACGCAGCGCCCTAATTCCAAGACTCGAAGGTCTGCCATCTCACCAGCCGTTCGTGAAACGAGTCCACTTCGGGCGCCCCGGTCTGACCAAGAGCTCCACGGCTCCCGGAGAAGGAAGGGGTCATCCCGCAGTCTGCACGCCACCACGAGAACCAAGTACCACGCCAACAGTCGGGGGTTCCGCTGCCACGCGGGGCGGCGGAACCTGGCCGGCAAAACCGGATGGCATTTGCCGGCCAGTCCAGGGGATCCTGCGGCGTCAATCTGCGCCGTTACGCGCCGCTCTTCGTCAAGGGTTCAAGGACCCAAGAGCGCCGAAGGCGTCGCAGCAGCGCTGCGCCGCGGAATCCCGAAAACAGCTCCCGGCCGGCCCAACTGATCCGAGTCTGCGGGAAGCCACTTGCGATCGCGATTAGCCGTTAGCCGTGCAACCGCCCGTTAATCCAGAGTTCTGCGGAGGGCCGCCAGCGAACGCGCCGCTCTGCGTCGAGGATTCAAGGACCCATGAGCGCCGAAGGCGTCACCACCAGTGACTCCACCGCAGAACCCCACCAAGACAGCTCCCAGGATGGCCAACCACCTGGCCCCTAAAAGCCGCTTAACAACGAATTAGGAGCGCCGTCGAAGAATTCCAGTGCTGCAGGGCCCCTGAGGAACGAAGGGGTCAGGAGCTTGAGCCGGAGCGGAACCGTATGATCCGCAGGAATCTCAATGATGTTGTCAACGGATTTTTGCGGCTCTTGCCAGACCCGAGGACCCGTCAGCGATACTTGGGCCAGGCAGGGAAACGAGGCCTTCTTTCACGCCGGCGTTCTGGTCCTACTGGCCATTGCAGGGACCGTAGAGCATACTCAAGAAGACAGCCGCACGCGCTGCTCCGCCGTCCTCTCGTGCCCCCAGCAAGGGTTGTTGTCAGGGCCCGAATGAGGAATGAGGCCAAGGCATGGCCGACGAAACACGTCCACAGTCCGCTGAACTCCTCGTGGACCACTTGCAGGACCTTGTCCTGAAAACCGAGGACGTCAAAGACATGCTGGACGAACTGGCCCAGTTCTCCGCCGTCACCCTGGCTGACCCTGCCGTCGCCTTCTGCAGCATCACGCTGATACAGCGGAAGAAACCCGTGACCGTGGCCCGCAGCGAAGAGAGCGCGGTCCGTCTGGACGAAACCCAATACAGTGCCGGCGACGGGCCCTGTCTGTCCGCGATCCGGGAGCAGGCTGTGGTGCATATACCTGACTTGGTGAACGAGGATCGGTGGCCCGCCTTCACCGCCGCCGCGCTGGAGGCAGGAGTGGGATCCAGCCTGTCCGTGCCGCTCATCCTGGAGGGGGAAGCCGCAGCGGGACTGAACCTGTATTCCACGCGCTCCCATGGCTTCAGCGGTGACGATATCAGCATGGTCGAAACGTATTCGTACCATGCGTCGAAGGCCCTTCGCCTGGCCGTCCGGATCAGCCAGCTGACCGAGGCCAAAGCTCATCTGATGGCTGCGATGGAATCCCGAACCACCATCGACCTCGCCACTGGCGCCATCATGGCGCAGAACCGCTGCAGCCAGGAAACGGCCATGAAGATCCTGAAGATTGCTTCCAGCACGCGGAACGTCAAGCTCCGCGACATCGCCGCATCAGTAGTCGAATCCATTTCCCAGGACTCAAAAGTCAGGACGCACTTCGACGCGTAAGAAGCTTGCCGGACAGCGTAAGAGAACTCGTCCGCTGTAGGTGGTGTTCGAGTAGTGCCAGGGACGCCGAAAGACCTCGCTCCAACTGCAGGTACTTCTCAGGCAGCAAACCGCGCGGCTGGAACCGGCACCCGCGTGCAGGTGTAGGTGGTACCGTCTCTGAGCATTGCCCATAGGACGTTGAGTCGTCGTCTGGCCAAGGAGAGCATTGCCTGGATGTGGGTTTTTCCTTCCCGGCGTTTGCGGTCGTAATAGCTGCGGGAGGCCGGACATGACTTCAGGGCCGAGAGCCCGGAGAGGTAAAAGACGCGGAGGAGCCGCCTGTCATAGCGTCTGGGTCGGTGATGGTTGCCGCTGATCCTTCCGGAGTCTCTGGGGGCCGGGGCCAGGCCGACAACGCCAGCGAACCGGTCCGCCGTTTGAAAGACGGTCAGGTCGCCGCCCGTAGCGCCGAGGAACTCCGCAGCGAGGACAGGTCCGAAGCCAGGCATGCTCAACAGCACCTCGGTGTGCTGGTGCTCGGTAACCTTCTCACTGATCAGCGCATCGAGTGTGGCCAGTTCTTCGTTCAAGGTGATGATTTCCTGCGCGAGGGCTGCAACGATTCCCTCCCCCACGTGCTGGGCCGCGACGATGGTGTGCTGGGACTTTGCCGCCGCGACTGCCGCTGCGGCCACCGCGGCGGAGGAGCGGGTGCCGTGTGTCTTCAGCCAGGCGTGGAGCCTGGCCTGACCGGTGCGGCGGATCCCGTCCGGGGTCCGGTGTTTGGTCAGCAGCAGTAGGGCGGCTTTGGAGCGGCTGTAGTCGAAGGCGCGCTCCAGGGCGGGGAAGTATTCGAGCAGTTGGGCCTGCAGGCGGTTGATTGCCCGGACCCGGTCCGCGGATTTGTCGGCCCGGCGGGCGGTGAGGAGCCGCAGACCGGTGCTGATCTCATCCCCGGCCCTCAGCGGCTGTAAGTCACGCCGCATCCTGGCCTGATCCGCGATCACCGCGGCGTCTTTCGCGTCCGTTTTGCCCTCACCGCGGTAAAGCTTGGAGGCATGGTGGACGACCCTGCCGGGGATGTAGAGGATGTTCTGTCCGTGGGCGACGAGGATGGCGATCAGCAGCGCGGGTCCGCCGTGGTTCAGGTCTGTTGCCCAAATGATCTCGTCCCCGTCCCCGAGTTTGAGGACGTTGGCCATGAGCTCGAGCAGGGCCGGTTCGTCGTTGGGGATTTTTTGCGAAAACAGACGGTTTCCGTCGGCGTCGATCACGACGCAGTGATGATGGGCTTTGCCGGCATCGATACCGGCCCACAATTTCGCCAAAACAGCCTCCAGTTCTGTCGTACGGGTGGAACTCGGCAGATAACCGCGCCGTCGTGTCCTTATCCGGCGATCATGTCGCGTCTCTCAATCAGCGGTCGGGTCATCGCGGGGCGGCGGGCGGCCAATCCTACGAAGCCGTCACGCTCGAATCGTCCGGCCACAGCAACAAAGCCATACCCGCCTCCCCTGGGTAGCCACGACCCTACAACGGCCACGAAAAACCACCCGGCAACAACATAAGGACAGCAGCCAAAAAACGTCGTAGACAAAACAGGTCCGGGCACGGCGGAGTTCTGCGACGCCGGGACCGGACCCAACAGCCGGCCACGGAGCGAAGCGGAGAGGACGCCCAAAGGGTGCGGGCCATGTAGCCACCTCCTTCCTGCCCCGCCGTGCGAGGCCCCCACTGGTCCAGCCGGTCGAGGGTGGGCCGTCAACCCCGAAGAGCGACCGGGGAATCCCGCGGAATAAGGGAGCGTAGCGACCGCGTGGGATTGCCCGGTTGCGTGGGTTGACGGGTCGGGCCCCCGGACGGCTACGATCAGTGGCCTTGTACGGAGAACAACCCAGCCACATGTAAGGTACAGAAAATGCTTTTACAGGCCGAAGCGCAGCGAAGGTCCATTTCCTGGTGGAGCGCAGCGGAACCACGCCTCGTCCGGTCTACAGCCACCTGGTTATGCCGCACCGCAGTAGACCCCGAACTCGACTCCGCCGACGTCGAACTGCCGCCGCATCTCAAAACCGGTAACCCTGCGATTCGTGGTGGACGGGTTGTGCCCACTGGGGGCCAGGTGGAGCCCTCCGCACAGCTCAAAGCTGTCCCCATTGGCCGTGCAAGCCGTCCACGCCGCCCCGGCGGCTATTTTGTCGGACCCCTTGGAGTACAGTTAATCCGAACATATATTCGAATAAAAGGTGTGTTGTGGGCGTGATAGTTGGCCCCCGTGTGATAGATGCGGGACTCTCCCTAGTGACGGCGTTACTGGCACCCGTTGCGGTGGCCGCCGGCTATCCCTCCCCCGCCCAGGACTACTTCGACGGCCGCATCGACCTCAACGAACACCTGATCAAAGACGTGACCAGCACCTTCATCGTCCGGGTCACCGGCCAATCCATGGAACAGGCCGGCATCAGCGACGGTGACGAGCTGGTCGTGAACCGGGCACTGGAACCGAAGGACGGTTCCGTGGTCGTAGCGGTCCTCGATGGGGAGCTGACGATCAAGCGGCTGCGGATCACGCCCACGGGCGTGGTTCTGCAGGCCAACAACCCACTTTTTCCCGACATCGAGGTGCCGGCCTTAGCGGACCTGACAACCTGGGGCGTGGCCACGAGGTGCCTGCACCATGTGTAAGCCCTATTGCATCAGATGCACGATTCTCGGTGGCTCCGATGCCTAAACCCGCGGTCATGCGCCGGATGCAGGAAATCGCGCACGTGGACGTGAACTGCTTTTACGCCTCGGCCGAGCGGGCCTTCAACCCTTCTCTGGAAGGCAAACCAGTCATCGTGCTCTCCAATAACGACGGCTGCGCGGTCACCCGCTCCCCCGAAGCCAAACGCCTCGGGATCGGGCTGGGAGACCCCTGGTTCAAGCTCCGGCCCCGGGCCAAGGAATGGGGCCTGGTGGCTTTGTCCAGCAATTACGAACTGTACGGTGACATCTCCGCCCGGGTGATGGAGCTGCTGGGCCGCTACTCGGCCTGGGTGGAGGTGTACTCCATCGATGAGGCGTTCCTGGGCGTCAAGGGCGGACCGGACGACTTGCTGGCGCTGGTCCGGGAGATGAAGGCCGCGTGCCGGCGGAACGTCGGCGTACCGGTCTGCGTAGGGATCGCACCAACGAAGACCCTCGCGAAGTTGTGCAACAAGTGGGCGAAGAACAACCCAGCCTTCAACGGGGTCTGCCGGTGGGAGTCAGTGCCGGCCGGGCAGCGCGAAGCGCTGATGGCCAAGCTGTCCGTGATCGAAATCTGGGGCGTGGCCACCAGGCTCACCAAACGCCTGAACGCGATGGGGATCTTCACGATCCTGGACCTGACCCGGGCGAACCCGGTCGCGATCCGTGACAAGTTCTCCATCGTCATGATGCGCACCGTCCTGGAACTGCAGGGCACCCCGTGTACCCCGATGGAAGAGGAACGGATCGGCCGTGACCAGCTGATCTTCTCCCGGTCCTTCTCCATACCCATCACCACGACGGCAGGCTTGCGGCAGGTCATGAGCGTCTACGCGCAAATGGCCTCCGCACGCCTGGCCAAACACAACCTGCAAGCCAAGGTGCTGACGGCGTTCGCGGCGACGTCGCACTTCAACCCGAACGAAAAGTCCTTCCCCTCGGTCTGCCTGGCGCTGCCGATGCCGACTGCTGACCCGGTGCTGCTCACTAAGGCAGCTCACGCGCTGCTCCCCCGTGTCCATGACGGCGGGAAGTACGTCCGGGCCGGGATCATGGTCACCGACCTGCGCCCGTCCGGGAACCAGAAACCCCTGGAGCTGTTCGAGAACCCGCACGAAGAACGCGGCATCGGGATCCTGTTGGAGGACGTGGCCAAACGATACGGCCGCGGCTCCATCGGGTTGGGCCATGCCGGCATCAAGGGCGGACCGGACTGGACCATGAAACGCGACATGCTCTCCCCCAGGTACACCACCCACTGGGACGAACTCCCCCTCGTCAAGGCCGCCTGACCGGCGCCACGTAAGAAAGGAAACCGCAATGACTCTTGCACCTGAATCACCCACGACCGGCCATGACGTCGATGTCCGGTTCAGCCCCGACGGCACCCCGTTGGCGATCCGTCACGACGGCCGGATCTGGATGGTCGATCCCGACGTCCACACAGCGCACTGGTTCACCAGGGACGCATGGTGGGAATCCCGGACCCGGGCAGCAGTCGGCACCGGCGATCTTGTCAGCATCGAACACTGGCAGGTCCAAGCCAGCCAGCCCTCAGCGAATGCGGAGCTGCGGACGTTCACGCTGCGGCGGGAGCCGATGGCTACCGGGTGGCAGCTGGAGTCCATCAGCTAGTGCCCACTGACTTTTACCGCTCCCCCATCCCCGAGCAGCTGTGGGAACGGATCCGCAACGAATTCAATCTCCCGGGCCTGGAGCAGGTCCGGGAAAGACTCTCCACCGTGCACGAGGATCCCGAACCAATCATGCGCCAGCTCGCCAGGGTCTTTATCGGAGAAGGGGTGTATTGTCCCGGGTTCCAGTTCCGCCCTGACCTGACGTTGGACCCGGTCGTGGTGGGCCTGTTCGACCGTGCCATGGAGCTGCGGATCCCTCACAATTACTTCGCGCTCTGGATGATGGTCCCCTCCCCCGCCCTGCAAGGCTCAAGGCCCGTGGACCTCCGCCGCAGCGGCAAGGCGACAACTCTCCAAGCTGCCCTCGAACAGGCGTTCACGCCGATGGCGGCCTAAAATATGGGGGTGAAAGTGACTCTGACCGCACAGGCCGGCAACGGCGAACTCAGCCACGTCGAAGCCGAAGGCGAGACGAACGAAGAAGCCAACGCGGCCGCCGAAGGACTGATCCCGGAAGACTCCAAGGCCATCGCCATCCGCACCAGCTAGAGGTACCCCCGGGCAGGCTTACTTGTCGGCCCATCGTTCGTGGGCGGCTTGGCGGCTGATTCTCGCGGCGCGGCCGATGTCCGTCCAGGAGGCGCCGGCTGCTTTCGCGGCCGCGACGGTTTTATCCAGACGGTGCCCGGCCTGGCGGTGCTCCTTCGCGGCCGCCTCCACGCCGCGGATCGCTTCAGACGGTGCAATATGGACCAGCCATTCCTCCCGAACGGCTTCCTCCACCTCGCCGGAAACGTCCGCAATCTCGCCTATTGGCGCGTATTCCTTGCGGGTAGCAACGTCAGCGTCAGCAACTGTAGGAACTCTCTGCCACAGCTCCCCCTGCCAACCGCACGTGCAGGCACCACGCCAGCTCATGATCAGGTCATGAGGAACGATTTCCTGATCCGGGTAGAACTCCCCTGCTGGTTCGTAGTCTCCGGTGGTCCCGTGGACAAACATTCCCGTCCCGTTCGAACTGGCTGAGAGCCGCCCGTCGGGCGCAACCGCAGCCACCCAGCCCTCATGGTTGTAGTCGCTGGATTCCCATCCCATCGCCGCCCGCTTTCCTGTCAGGGTTTCTTGACAGAGAGTCTGTCAGGGGACACCGACAATAACCAGCCAGGAC
This sequence comes from Paenarthrobacter sp. AT5, assembly GCF_032764245.1. Lineage (NCBI taxonomy): Bacteria > Bacillati > Actinomycetota > Actinomycetes > Micrococcales > Micrococcaceae > Paenarthrobacter > Paenarthrobacter sp. AT5. The sequence goes on along the minus strand of NZ_CP136443.1, from coordinate 45,579 downwards.
AAGCAAGGTTTGACGCGGCAAGGCCCCCGCTTCTGCTTGCATGCAGCCTGACGGGGCCCTGCGTTAGATATCAGAAGTTGCTGGGTGTCAGGAGCCAGTCAGGTCCACGACGTCGGATCCGGCGCTGGTCTTCACCGATTCAACGCCCTTCAGGGCTGCGGCTTTGGTGGTGTGCGACTCGCCGCTGGCCATGGTTTCACCATTGCCGGCTTTCAGCCGGAACCGGTATCCGCCGGACTTGTCTTTGTAGACTTCGTACTTTCCTGCCATGCGTGATCCTTCTTCATGGTGCCAGCCCCCCGCGGCGGTAATTTGGACGTGGGTCAGAGACTCCGGCTTTAGTTGCAGCCCCCGCGTTCCAGGAACCCAATATTCATATCTTGGTCATCCTACAAACTGTGCAAGAATGTGCATATGGATGCAGATAAGCAAGTGTGCGGGCTTCAGCCCGACAGTCAGTACGTCGAGCTTGCGGTGGAGGTGTTCGCCATGCTGGCCGACGCAACTCGGGTCCGCATCATCCTCGCCTTGCGTGGTGGAGAAATGGCCGTCGGTGCCCTCGCTGAGCTGCTGGACAAGTCGCCTGCAGCGGTCTCGCAGCATCTGGCAAAGATGCGGTTGGCACGCATGGTCTCCACCCGGCAGGACGGCACCAGGGTCATGTACCGGCTTGAGAATGAGCATGCCCGGCAGCTCGTCACCGACGCCATCTTCCAGGCAGAACACGCCCTCGGCGGCACGCCTGCTCACCACCGCGCAGACCAAGCATCAGCATGACCAGCAGTCACCACGACCACGACCACGACCACGACCACGACCACGACCACGACCACGACGGAGGCTCCCACAAACATCACGGGGGTTTCAAGGGATGGCTGTACGAGCTTTTCGTGCCTCATACCCATGATGTCGCGGACTCGATCGATGACGCGTTGGAGGCCAGCGCCCAAGGCATCCGCGCCCTCAAGATCAGCCTCTTCATTTTGCTGGGGACCACAGCTCTGCAGTTTCTCGTCGTTCTGGTCAGTCGGTCGGTCGCCCTGTTGGCGGACACAATCCATAATTTCTCGGACGCGCTGACGGCGGTGCCGTTGTGGATTGCGTTTGTTCTTGGGCGTCGGGCCGCCAGCCGGCGCTATACCTATGGTTACGGGCGGGCCGAGGACCTTGCCGGACTGTTCATTGTTCTGGTCGTCGCTCTCTCTGCAGTGGTCGCAGCGTGGCAGTCAATTGACCGGCTTTTGAACCCGCAGCCACTTCAAAACCTATGGTGGGTGTTTGCCGCCGGGCTGATCGGGTTCGCCGGAAATGAGATTGTGGCTGTCTACCGCATCCGGGTCGGCCGGCGGATCGGCTCTGCCGCTTTGGTCGCTGACGGCGTGCATGCCCGCATGGATGGTTTCACTTCCCTCGCGGTGGTGCTCGGAGCCGGTGGTGTCATGCTCGGGTTCCCGCTGGCTGACCCGATCGTGGGCTTGCTGATCTCGGCCGCGATCATCGTCCTGCTTGGGGGGACAGTCCGCAGCATCGGGCGGCGGTTGATGGACGGCATCGAACCTGAGCTCCTGGACCGTGGACAGAATGCTCTGGAGCGCACCCCGGGCGTGCTGGCTGTACCCAAGCTGCAGCTGCGCTGGGTCGGCCATAGGCTTCAAGGAGCTGCGACGATCCTCGTCGCGGACACGGCACTCTCACACGCCGAACAGACCGTCCATGACGCCAAACACCGCCTGGAACACGCCCTCCCTAAACTCGACAGCATGGTCATTCAGACCATCACAGCTTCAGCCAATGAAAGAGGACGCCTCTTGGCGCACTCCGCACACCACCGGGGCTGATCGAGGTAACCCGAATTTCTCAATGGTGATGGCCGGCGCCGGGCTGATCGTTGCCGGCGGAAAAGCCCGCTGTTCCTGCAAGGTGGTTCCATCCCGCGTCGCTGAGCGCGTGGTACGCGATATGGAGTTCCTTCGCCGGATCAGCGACAGCGTTGATGTCGCGTCGCTCCAAGACGGCGATCAGTTTCTCTGCGGCTGCGGTGAACCTGTCCCCGGCTGGACGGAGTTCATCCGGCAGCGCGGTCACTGCGACAGCGATTTGGGCGTTACGGATCAGTGCCGCCCAGTTCCTGTCAATCTTCGGCTCTGACCCTGTAAGGGTCGTCGCGATGCCATGGAAACCCACATTGTCGATGAACGTCAGTGCTGCGAGCAGCCCCGCAACAGATGCTGATTGCGCGCCGTCCTGAGCGTGATCCACTGCAGCCTCCTTTTAGCAATCCGTCCCTTAACCATGGCCTCCCTTGCCGGAAGGCTCAAGCCCTCATACGCAGCGCTTACTGGGCAGTCGAGTGTTCGTCGCACCTTGCCTTCAATACCCCCCAGGGGTATAGTCGTCGTGTTGTCAGTGAATGGCATGTCGCGGAGCATCTGTTGGTTCCCCTTTACAGCCGTTCAACCACAGCACCATCGCATCTTCTGCAATGAATGGAACTGACATGCAAACACCATCACGTACCGACCTGCCCCTTACTTCTGCGTCTTCCTCGGGCTGCGGATGCTGCTCACCCGAAGCCCGCACAGCTCCGCCCGCCCAAACGAGTGTTGAGTACGGCGTGGAAGGACTGACCTGCGGTGGCTGCGTGGCCAGCGCAAAAAAGGCCCTCAATGCCGTGGACGGTGTCGAAGCCGCGGCCATTGAACTCGTCCCGGGCGGTGTTTCCCGCCTGTTCATCACCGGCTCCGCTGGACCTTCTGCAGTCCGGGACGCCGTCACGTCAGCCGGCTACAGCCTGACCAACAGCTAGTCCAAACAAGTGTGTCCGCACCGCTTCGGGCGATGCGGAGCGCCGCACCTGGAGGAGCACACCATGACAGACCACAGCCATCACCACGAGCATCACCCCTCGCCGGTAGCCGAAGCAGACCCCGGCCATGCAGCACACCAGCCTCCCGGCACAGCGGAACCACCGCATCAGCACCACGCACACGATCAGGGACACAACGACCGCGACGACCATGCCGTCCACAGCCACGGTCAGCATGCCGGTCACAGCACGTCAATGTTCAAGGACAGGTTCTGGCTGACCTTGGCGTTGTCGGTCCCGGTCGTGTATTTCAGTCCGATGTTCGGGCACCTTCTGGGGTACATGCCGTTGGAGTTCCCGGGATCGGCCTGGATCCCGCCCGTTCTGGGAACGGTGATCTTCCTCTACGGGGGCATGCCGTTCCTCAAGGGCGGTCTGAACGAGCTGAAGAACCGGCAGCCGGGCATGATGCTGCTGATCAGTATGGCCATCACGGTCGCGTTCGCCGCGTCCTGGGCCACGACCCTGAGGATCGGGAACTTCGATCTGGACTTCTGGTGGGAGCTGGCGCTCTTGGTGGCCATCATGCTGCTCGGACACTGGATCGAAATGCGCGCGCTCGGCTCCGCCCAAGGAGCCCTCGACGCCCTGGCCGCACTGCTGCCGGACGAGGCCGAACGCGTCACTGATGTCGGCGTCGAAACCATCCCAATCTCCGAGCTAAAGCCCGGGGACATTGTTCTCGTCCGGTCCGGGGCGCGGATGCCCGCCGACGGCACCATCGCGGACGGGCAAGCCGAATTCGATGAGTCCATGATCACCGGGGAGTCCAAAACGGTGCTCCGCGCCGTGGGTGACCCGGTCGTGGCCGGGACCGTGGCCACCGACAACACCGTCCGGGTCACCGTGACGGCGGTCGGTGACGAGACAGCCTTGGCCGGCATCCAGCGGTTGGTCGCTGAAGCGCAGGCCTCGTCCTCGAAGGCCCAGGCCCTCGCGGACCGGGCGGCGGCGTTCCTGTTCTACTTCGCCACCATCGCCGGTGTCATTACCTTCATCGCATGGATTCTCTTGGGCAGCCTGCCCGAAGCCGTCACCCGCACCGTCACGGTCCTGGTGATCGCCTGCCCCCATGCGCTGGGCTTGGCCATTCCGCTGGTGATTGCGATCTCCACCGAACAGGCCGCCAAGGCCGGGGTGTTGATCAAGAACAGGATCGCGCTGGAGCGGATGCGCACCGTCGATGTCGTCTTGTTCGACAAGACAGGAACCCTGACCAAGGGCGAACCCGAGGTCAGGAACACCGCCACCACTGACGGCGGGGCGACCAATGAGCTGCTGGCTCTGGCAGCAGCCGTCGAATCCGACAGCGAACACCCCGTCGCCCGCGCCATCGTCCGGGCAGCGAAGGAGAAGAATCTCACGCTGCCGCCGGCAACGGGCTTCACATCAATGATGGGCCGGGGCGTGCGGGCCACGATCGATGGCCGAACAGTCCAGGTCGGCGGTCCGGCACTGTTGCGCGAACTCGGACTCGCGGAACCTGAGACGCTGTCGGCCTCGACCCGGGAGTGGATGGGGCGCGGCGCTGCCGTGCTGCACGTCATTGACGGCGACCGTATCCTGGGAACGGTCAGCCTGGAGGACGCCATCCGGCCCGAGTCCCGGCAAGCCGTAGCAGCGTTGCAGAACAGGGGCGTGAAGGTTGCCATGATCACCGGCGACGCCAGCCAGGTAGCCACCGCGGTCGGCGCTGAGCTGAACATCGACGAGGTCTTCGCCGAAGTCCTTCCCGCGGACAAGGACAAGAAAGTCGCCGAACTGCAGGCCCGCGGCCTGAAGGTCGCGATGGTCGGAGACGGCGTCAACGACTCCCCCGCCCTGGCCCGCGCCGAGGTCGGTATCGCCATCGGCGCCGGCACCGATGTGGCCATGGAATCAGCGGGGGTCATCCTGGCAGGCAACGACCCCAGGGCTGTCCTTTCCATGGTCGAGCTGTCCAGGGCGAGCTACACCAAAATGTGGCAAAACCTTGTCTGGGCCACCGGCTACAACGTCATCGCCGTGCCCCTGGCCGCGGGCGTGCTGGCCTTCGCCGGGATCGTTCTGTCCCCGGCCGCCGGGGCGGTCCTGATGTCGGTCTCCACGATCGTTGTGGCCCTCAACGCCCAGCTGCTCCGCCGGGTGAAACTGAACCCCTCGCAGGTTCGTTGACCATCTGAGGCCATCGGCGCCGGCGCACCGCATCCCCTGATGCCTCGCCGGTGCCGGTAGCCTAGGAAAGCAAGCACGCAGGGAGGAGGACCAGCATGGCCGCGCAACGCACCATAGCCGGTTCCGCCCTGCTCACAGCATCCCTTCTGGCCACCGTCCTCGCAATCGTCGCCGGAATCCTGGGCATGCACGTCATGACCGGCACCCACTCGGCACACTCAAGCGCCATGGTCTCCGCAGGTGCGCCGGATACGACCGGGCCGGCCCCGTCAACGTCCGAGCCCGAACTATCCAGGCACGCCAGCCATCTGGTCTCATCGCCGGAGCCGGCCGCGTTGCAGGCGCTGTCTACGTCGAACGGTGCAGCCTCGCCTGCGCAGTGTTCCTGCTCCGGAGATTGCTCAAGCCAGTACTCCATGAGTGCCTCCTGCATCCCCACGCTCGCGACCGGCGCTCTGGCGGCTCCCGCACCGGATGACACGGTCTCCATCACGGGCAAGTCCGCAGCCTCCCCCGTCACTGCTCGTGACCGTTGGTCCTACCGTCCCGGCAGTCCTTCACCGGGTGACTTGTCGATCAGCAGAACGTAACCGTTCCACCTGCCGGGCCTACGCCCGGGCCGTTCTTTTCTTGCGCCCTCCCAGCCTTTTCGGCGGGGCGGCCAAGCTGATGCACCCCCCCTTTTTTTGCGAGGGCGTCTTTGCGCCCCCTGGACTCTTGTGAAGGACCTGATTTTGATGAATGCGAAGAAATTCTTACCTGTTGCCGCAACGGCCATAGCTGCCGCCATCGCACTGGCCGGCTGCGGCGCTTCCGGTGGTTCCAGTTCCTCTGGTACGTCCATGCCGGGCATGGACCATGGCAGCAGCTCCTCCAGCGCATCAAGCCCGGCAGCGGCCGCGGACCATAACGCCGCTGACGTGATGTTCGCCCAGACGATGATCCCGCACCATGCCCAGGCTGTGGAGATGAGCGACATGATCCTCAAGAAGCAGGACATTCCCGCTGACGTCACAGCCTTGGCCACCCGGATCAAGGACGCACAGGGACCGGAGATCGAAAAGATGACTGGCTGGTTGAAAGGCTGGGGCGAACCCACCCAGGCGCCCACCGGGCACAGCATGGACGGCATGATGGGCGCCGACGACATGACCAAACTCGAAGCCGCTCAGGGCGTTGAGGCCGCGAAGCTGTTCCTGACCCAAATGATCGCCCACCACCAAGGTGCCGTGACCATGGCCAAGACAGAAACCACGGACGGTAAGGACGCCGCAGCTGTCCAGCTCAGCAAGGACATCGTGAGCGCCCAGGAAGCCGAGATCAAGGAAATGCAGACGCTGCTGGCCACCCTCTAGCCAGCCCACCGTGGCGCCGGTCGCCTCACCAACAAGGGGGCCGGCGCCCTCCGCATACCTTCTTCCCCAACCTGGAGCTTCCCATGCAATCCTTCACCACCCCGGCAAAGCGGACCGGAGCCCTCGCGGCAGGTGCCGCTCTCGTGTTCGCGCTGGCCGCCTGCGCCCCGGCCAGCCCGCCCGCTTCCACACCACCCTCCATTGAACTGACGGAAAAAGCCCTACCCAGCAGCCACGTTCACGGACTGACCGTCAACGGTGACACCAGCCAGGTGCTGTTGGCCACCCATGACGGGCTGTTCGACGTCACCAAACAGCCAGCCAGCAAGATCGGCGGCACCAACGACCTGATGGGCTTCACCGTCGGCAAGGACGGCATCTTCTATGCCTCCGGCCACCCCGGCCCGGGATCTGACCTGCCCAACCCCCTCGGACTGATCAAGTCCACCGACGGAGGACAAACGTGGGAGAAACTCTCGCGGCAAGGCGAATCCGATTTCCACGCCCTGACCACCACCAAAACCGGGATCGTCGCGTTCGACGGTCAACTGCGCAGCAGCCCCGACGGGAAAACCTGGAACACCGTGGCGGCCATGTTCGCCCCGGCGGTCTTGGCCGGGCACCCCGACAGCGACGCCGTGCTGGGCACCACCACTGAGGGAATCCAGCGTTCCACCGACGGCGGGGCAACCTGGGCATTGGACAAGACCGGCCCGGTGATCCAGTACGCCGCCTTCGCCACCCCGGACGATGCGGCAGGCGTGGCTCCCGACGGGACCACCTACTACTCGGCCGACGCCGGCAAGTCGTGGACCAAGAAAGGACGGATCAACGGTGAAGTCCTGGCCATAGCCGCCCTCAAAGGCGCCGACGGGAACCTTCGGATTTGGGCTGCCACACCCGAAGGGATCGTCGTCTCCACCGACGGCGGCACGAGCTACCGCGCCGCTAACGCCGCCTGAGACCTTCAGTTCTGCCAACGCAAAACGAGGCCGCAGGCCTCTGGCGTGCCCCGGATGCCCGGTCTAGGGTGGGCGTGATGGCCGGGTCGGCCGGTCCTCACGCCCACCGATGACAGGAGCAGGCCATGACCCACCACATCAGCGCGATGATCGATTCCCACCCAAGAGCAACGGGCTTGGTAGACAAAGAGGGGCTGGCCGAATGCATCGCTGCCTGCTTGGAATGCGCCCAGGCGTGCAGCGCCTGCGCCGACGCGTGCCTGGGCGAGGACATGGTCGCCGACCTCACTGCCTGCATCCGCACAGACCTCGATTGCGCCGATATCTGCCATGCCACCGGCACCATCCTCAGCCGCCAAACCGATACCAACACCGAGATTGTCCGGGCACTTCTCGAAGGCTGCAGGACCGTCTGCGGCATCTGCGCGGCGGAATGCGAACATCACGCCGGGATGCACGAACACTGCAGGATCTGCGCCGAGGCCTGCCGACGCTGCGAGAGTGCCTGCGCCGCGCTCCTGCCCGCCCTCGGATAGGAAGAGGCACTCAGGAGGCCGAAAGGATGGCGGTTTCCTTATGCGTTCATCGTCTTAGGCCACGGAACGTTGTGGTTCCGGCCGCAGCCAAACATCTTCATCCCTCAGCCACAAGGCGGCCCCGCTGGGCCCTCGACGGCGGAAGCGCAACGGACAAGCCGGGATGAAGCTTCCCGATCATGCCGATCCCGGTCAGCGCCTACCTACATGGGCCTAGACAACTACAACCCAGATCGCCTCCGACGCCGAGGCCCCCAGATCGATGTTCTGCTCCTGGCCACGCAGACGGACGGTGGTGAGATCCGCGAACCGTCGGTGCTCCTGAATGGACAACTCTGCATCAGGCGTAAGACCCAGTTCGGTGAAGTAGCGCAGCAGTTCAGGGTCAGCATCGGAAATACGAGTCACCGTCACGGTGCTGCCTGCCGCCGCGGCTGAGAGTTGGGTTCCGGCTGGCTGGCACTGCTGCCCCTCAGGAGAGGGTATCGGGTCGCCGTGCGGATCACGGGTGGGATGGCCCAGGCGTTGGTCAATGCGCTCGATGAGCTTGTCCGATACGGCATGTTCCAGGATTTCGGCCTCCTCGTGGACCTCGTCCCACCCGTAGCCGAGAGACTGCACGAGAAAGGTCTCCAGAAGACGATGCCGCCGGACCATGGCGACGGCGTGTTTACGACCCTCAGCGGTTAGTTCGATGCTGCCGTACGGTGCGTGGGTGACCAGGTTCTGCGCGGCCAGTTTCTTAATTCCGTCCGAAACCGTGGGGGGCCGAACCCCGAGGCGCCCGGCTATGGAGCTGACGGTAATGGGGGTTGCGGACCATTCCGTGGCGGTCCAGATCAGTTTCAAATAGTCCTGGGCTGAGGTGGACAGATCCGTTACGAGCATTGCTTCATACTACTTTGCCCGCCTCACAAATGTTAGGCTTAACGAACAATTTTGTTTTCAATGGTGAATTCCAAGGAGTCGGCGTGCCGAAATTCAGTCTCGAGAAGCTGCTCAGCCGGCGGTCGATGATCTCCGGCGCCGCAGCCCTCGCCGCAGTGCCGGTACTGGCGCCATTTGAGGCGCAGGCCAACGGCACGGGACCGCACTCCGGTCACGGCACACCTGCCCAGGACACGCCCCCACGAGCATCCACCGGCGGTCCCGCCGCGATCACGATGCCCGCAGCTGATGCCACCTCCATGAGCCATGCCGGACACGCCGGCTTCGCTGGCGGATCCGTCCCGGTCGACCGGGCCGGGATCGACCCGACGGCGATTCTGCGGGACTTCGACAGGGGAAAGACCAGCACCCTGCCGGACGGGCGGACGCTGCGGGAGTGGGACATCGTGGCCGTGGACAAGGACTTCGAAATCGCCCCCGGAGTGACCTTCCCGGGATGGAGCTACAACGGCAGGATCCCCGGGCCCACGCTCTGGGCACGGGAAGGAGACGTGCTGCGCATCCACTTCACCAACGCCGGCGCGCACCCGCACACCATGCACTTCCACGGCGTCCACCGCGCGGAAATGGACGGCACGCCCGGCATCGGCGCAGGCTCCATCGCGCCCGGCCAGTCTTTTACCTACGAATTCGACGCCACACCGTTCGGAACCCACCTCTACCACTGCCACCAGTCACCGCTGGCACCACACATCGCCAAAGGCCTCTACGGCGGATTCATCATCGAACCCAAAGAGGGCCGGCCGACGGCCGATGACGAGATGGTCATGGTGATGAACGGCTACAACACCGATGGTGGGGACGACAACGAGTTCTACTCAGTCAACGGTCTGCCCTTCCATTTCATGGACTACCCCGTGCAGGTCAAGCAAAACGCGCTGGTGCGGATCCACCTGATCAACGTTCTTGAGTACGACCCCATCAATTCCTTCCACGTGCACGGCAACTTCTTCCACTACTACCCCACCGGGACCATGCTCACCCCGAGCGAATTCACCGACACCATTTCCCAGGTGCAGGGCCAACGCGGCATCGTGGAAATGCGGTTCCCCTACCCCGGCAAATTCATGTTCCACGCCCACAAGACCGAGTTCGCCGAACTCGGCTGGATGGGCTTCTTCGAGGTGACCCCGGCATGAGCATTGAAGAAAAGTCCACGACGACAACGCCACCCACCCTGCCCGGGGGCAGACGCCCGTCGGCACCCGCCTGGTTGCTCGGACTTGCACCGTTGGTCCTGATCGGCGTCCTGATGGCCGTGTTCGCCGTTCTGAACGGACCAGGGTTGGCGAAGCTGTCCGAAGGCATCCCGCCCAAGGAAGAGATCGCCGTCGAAGACGTCCGTTTCCTGCCCGGCCAGATCCAGGTCACTGCCCGCAACGAAGGCCCGGACCCGGTCAGCATCGCCCAAGTGAACGTCTCGGACTATTACGCGGCCTTCACCCAGACCCGCGAAACCATGGCCCCGCTCGAAACCACGACGCTGACCATCAGCTACCACTGGGTGGATGGGGACCCTTACGAGATAGCCCTCGTCACCTCCATCGGCGGCAAAATCCCCATCACCGTCGACGCAGCAGCCCTCAGCCCTGAACGCGGTACCTCCTTCTTCGGACTAATGACCCTGCTTGGTATTTACGTTGGCGTCATTCCGGTGGCCCTGGGCATGCTGTGGATGCCGTTCATCCGCCGCTCCTCAACCTCCTGGATCAAACTCCTGCTCGGTATCACGGTAGGGCTCCTCGCATTCCTCGCCATCGACGCGACCCTCGAAGGAATGGAACTCGTCGCGACAAGCGGCGCGTTCGGCGGACCCCTCGTGGTGTTCCTCGGCGCCCTCGTCGCATATCTGGTCCTTGAAGGCACCGACGCCTGGATGCGCCGACACCAGGACCTCAGCAGCACCGGACAACCCGCTGCCCTGCCGCCACGCCGGTTGGCCCTGCTCATCGCCATCGGCATCGGTCTGCACAACCTCGGCGAAGGATTGGCCATCGGTTCCGCGTATGCCGTAGGATCCCTGGCACTCGGGGTCACGCTGATTGTCGGCTTCGCCATCCACAACACCACCGAAGGCCTTGCAATCGTCACACCGCTGGCCAAGGAACCCGCACGCCTGGGCCGCCTCGCGGTACTGGGCCTGATCGCCGGAGCACCCGCCATCGCGGGCGCCCTCATCGGAGCCACGGTCAGCCAGCCCGCGCTTTCGGCCTTCCTCCTGGGGCTTGGAGCGGGAGCCGTCGCCCAAGTCGCCCTCAAGATCCTGCCCCTGATGAAGGACCACACAGGCAAGGTACTCACTCCGCTGGCCAGCGCCGGCATCATCCTGGGCCTTGGCATCATGTTCGCCACGGGGCTGCTCGTCCAGGCCTAACGCAACCGCTGGGCCCCTCGGGCAAAAGTACATAATTGCGTGGATACATCGACGAATGTAATCATGAAGCATGGAAACCCTCACGCATGCCCCGGTGCTCGCGCGGTTTGGCTACGCTGTCTCGGATCCCACCAGGGCCAGGATCCTGCTGGCACTCTCCGAAGCCCCGGGCTACCCGTCGGACCTCGCCGACTCGTTGTCTGTATCGCGGCAGAGCATGTCCAACCACCTGACCTGCCTTCGCGGCTGCGGCCTGGTGGTGGCAGTCCCGGACGGACGGCGGATGCGGTACGAGCTCGCCGATGCCAGGCTGGGCCATGCCATCACTGACCTTCTGGGCGTCGTCCTGGCCGTGGACCCTACCTGCTGCGCTCCCAGCGGAGGAGAACCTGCCCTGACCAGCCCGCTCGAAACCGTGGCTTCGCGCTGGGGTAACGGCTAGGCCATGACCGACTATGAGCTACGCGTCATTGAGGGCTGCCCGAACACTGTCCCGGCGATGAATCTGTTTCGATGCGTCCTGGAGGCTGCGGGGCTACCAGTGAAACGTCTACGTGTCCGTGTCATCACCTCTGAACGCGATGCGCAGGAACTGGGCTTTCAGGGCTCCCCATCGTTCATTGCCGCCGGAGGTGACTTGTTTCCGGTGGTCGCAGATCCGGCTGTGAGCTGCCGCGTGTACTCTTCCGCTGGGAAAATGGCAGGACTGCCGGCTTTTGCGTCGTTGCTGGCAGCTGTGCGCGGGACAGGTCAGGAGGCATGAGAGCCCAGGAAACCAAGATGTTGCTCCCGATGCGTGCCGCGATGGCACTGGCGGTCGCTTCTCTGGCGTTGGGCGACTTGTTGGTCAAGTCCATCGTCACCACAACCATGGCCGACGGCAGGGTTCTCGACTACGGGATAATCAATCTCCGGCTCGCCTACAACACCGGTGTTGCGTTCAGCCTTGGCGCCACCTTGTCCCCATGGATTGTTGTCGCCGCGACGGCCGTGATCGTTACGGCCCTGGCGGTTTTCCTGTACCGGGCGGCTCCCGGATTCAACCGGATCGCCCGGGCCGGAGCTGTCCTCCTGCTCGGCGGCGCCCTGGGGAACCTGGTAGACCGGATGGATGGGGCAGGAGTCGTTGACTACCTGCACACCGGATGGTTCCCGACCTTCAACCTTGCCGACGTCTTCGTCACCGGCGGAGTCGTCCTGCTGGTGCTCGGATCCTTCCGCACCCCTGCCCGAACCACGGAAGAAAGGCACTGAACCGGTGGACATTGGCGAGTATTTTGCCTCCACGGTGACCTCCGGCGCACTGGTCCTGGCACTGCCGCTGGCGGCAGTGGCAGGCCTGGTGTCCTTCCTGTCGCCCTGCATCCTTCCGCTGGTGCCCGGCTACCTGGGCTTCGTCTCCGGGCTAACGGACCCGACCCAACCGCGGAACAGACGACGTGTGCTGGCTGGCGTGGCCCTGTTTATCCTCGGCTTCGGTGCCGTATTCACCCTGTACGGGGCGGCCTTCGGAGCCATCGGGTCCTGGCTGATCCGCTGGCAGGACCCCCTCATGAGGGGACTGGGGATCGTGGTCATCCTCATGGGGCTGGTCCTGCTCGGACGGTTTTCCTGGCTCCAACAAACCCGGAAATTCCAGCTTCCCGGCCGCAACGGGCTCACCGGCGCACCACTGCTGGGAATCGTCTTCGGCCTGGGTTGGACCCCCTGCATGGGGCCGACGCTCAGCGCCGTCCTCAGCCTGAGCGTCACCGCCGGAAGCGCCTGGCGCGGAGCCTTGCTGGCCTTCGTCTACTGCCTTGGCCTGGGCGTCCCCTTCGTTCTCGTGGCCCTTGGCCTGAACTGGGTCTCCAAGGTCCTGAGCGTGGTGCGCAGGCACATCAGAGCTGTGAACATCGGAGGCGCCGTCATGCTCATCATCCTCGGCGTCCTGATGGTATCCGGCCTGTGGGTGCAATGGATCTACCAACTCCAAAACCTCGCCGGAACGTTCCTGATGCCCGTCTAGGCACGTCCGCCCCGGAATTCTGATACGAACAGCAAGGACAACGGAATGAGCAGTCAACCACAAGCGCGCCGGGGACCCCGCCGCCGCACCATCCTGGGCCTGGGCGGGGCCCTCTTGGCCCTCGCCGGCTGCGCGAGCCAGGACGACCTGGCCGAGCAGGCCAAAGCCGGAGACGACAAGAACTACATCGCCGGGGACGGGTCCGTGAATGAATACCCACCCGAGTCACGCGGTGCCCGGGTCTCCCTGGAAGGCCAACTCTTCAACGGCGAGAAAATCTCTGCCCAGGACTGGGCCGGCAAGGTCGTGGTCCTCAACTTCTGGTATGCAGCCTGCGCACCCTGCCGGGTCGAGGCGCCGGACCTGGCCGCCCTCCACACCGAATTCAAAGACAAGGGCGTGCTGTTCTACGGGGTTAACGTCCGCGACGACGCCGCCACCTCGGAAGCCTTCGAACGGACCTTCAACGTGCAGTACCCCAGCTTTGATGACAGCGATGGCGGCATCCTGCTCGCCATGACCGAGTACGTCCCGCCCCGCGCGGTCCCCACCACCCTCGTGCTCGACACCGAAGGCCGCGTCAGTGCCCGGATCCTCGGGGTCTCCCAAAAAGGAACGCTGAAGGCACTGATCACCTCCGCCGCAGCCGGATCCTGAACAGGCCGCCCGCGTGAATCGAACCCCAAGGAATCCCAACCCCATGACCAACATCCAACCACCCACCGGGACCATGAAAACTGCCGCCTCCACCGCGCAGCCGCAGTCCCCCCGTATGACCAGCAACAAGCCTCTTGGCTGGCTCATGCTCATCACCGGGCTCATCGGCTGGCTTGCCTCCGGCACCTTAGTACTGGAGAAACTCGAGGTACTCAAAGACCCCGGATACCAAACCGCCTGCGACATCAACCCCTGGATTTCCTGCGGCCAGGTCATGCAGACCTGGCAGAGTTCGGTGTTCGGCTTTCCCAACATGTTCATCGGGATCGTGGCGTTCGCTGTCATCATCACCACCGGCATGGCGCTGCTCTCCGGAGCCACCTTTGCGCCCTGGTACTGGGCAGGGCTCCAGGGCGGGGTCACACTTGGTTTTGCCTTCGTCGTGTGGCTGTGGTCCCAGGCTCTGTACTCGATCCACATCCTCTGCCCCTTCTGCATGATCGTCTGGGCCGCAATGATTCCCCTCTTCGTCTGGATCACGGCCCGGAACCTCGACCACGGAATCATCAAGGTACCTGCCCGGGCTGCGCGCATCGTGAGCGAGTCCGGCTGGATCATCACCGCCCTGCTCTACGTGGCCGTGACCGCGACCATCTTCTTCGCCTTCCTTCACATCTTCATAGGCACCTCCGGTTTCTAAGGAAGGACCCGGAGTCCGCCGCCGAAATCCCGCGGAGGCCCGGCCGCGGACACGGAACCGCTGAGATTCATCGGACCAGGGTTAACGGACCCCAAACCTTCATCGCCCCGCCAATCGAGGAATGCCCATGGTCCAGAAACAGCCAAAGCCCAGGCCCGCCATCCTGGGGCCAGGTCTGTCGGACCGCGAGGGCACCGGAATCCTGACCGGCCTGCGCGACCTCATCGACAACATTGCCAACACCTCCCCGGCCCGCCTCGCCTTCAGCGCCTTCGTGGTGGTGATTCTGCTCTTTACCGGGTTGCTGACGCTTCCGGCGTCCTCTGCATCCGGTGAGTCAACACCCTTGCACCAAGCCATGTTCACGGCCGTTTCCAGCGTCTGCGTCACCGGCCTGACCGTGGTGTCCACCGCCACGCACTGGTCCTTTTTCGGGCAGCTCGTCATCTTGCTGGGCATCTTCGTCGGGGGTTTAGGCACGCTGACGCTCGCGTCCCTGCTGGCGCTGATGGTCAGCAAGCGCCTGGGCGTGCGCGGCAAGCTCATCGCCCAGGAAGCCATGAACAACGCCGGAAGGCTCGGTGAAGTCGGTACCCTTCTCCGGATTGTCATCGTGACCTCCGTGGTCATCGAAGGGGCGCTGGCCCTCGCCCTGATCCCCCGGTTCCTGGTCCTCGGCGAGCCGTTCTGGCAAGCCGTGTGGCACGGTGTCTTCTATTCCATCTCGTCGTTCAACAACGCCGGGTTCACACCCCATTCGGACGGGATCGTCCCTTACGAGACCGACCTTTGGATTCTGGTTCCGCTGATGCTGGGTGTTTTCCTGGGCAGCCTCGGCTTTCCCGTGGTCATGGTGCTGCAGCAAAACGGGCTCAACTGGAAAAAGTGGAACCTCCACACCAAGCTCACCATCCAGGTCTCCCTTATCCTGCTCGCGGCCGGCGCGGTCCTGTGGGCAGTCATGGAGTGGGACAACGTCCGGACTATCGGTAACTTAGGGGCCGGTGAGAAGGTCATCCATTCGCTCTTCGCCTCGGTCATGACGCGCTCCGGCGGGTTCAACCTGGTGGACCAGAACCAGATGGAATCCACCACGATGCTCCTCACTGACGCGCTCATGTTCGCCGGCGGCGGCTCGGCCTCCACGGCCGGGGGCATCAAGGTGACCACCATTGCCGTCATGTTCCTGGCCATCGTGGCCGAAGCCCGTGGCGATGCCGACGTGAAGGTCTATGGCCGCACCATCCCCCAGGGCACCATGCGGGTCGCCATCTCGGTGATCGTCGCCGGGGCCACGCTTGTTTCGGTCGCCGCCTTTCTGCTCCTGCAGATCAGCGGGGCTTCCCTTGACCGGGTACTGTTCGAGACCATCTCGGCCTTCGCCACCGTAGGACTGAGCACCAACCTCAGTGCCGAGCTGCCGCCGTCAGGGGCGTACGTGCTGTCGGCGCTGATGTTCGCCGGCCGCGTCGGCACCGTCACTCTGGCCGCCGCACTGGCACTGCGCCAACGCAGCCAGTTGTACCACTACCCCGAAGAGCGGCCGATCATTGGCTAGCGCACCCCGAGGTGGGCGGTCTTGGCTTCCCGGGTCACATCCAGCCCTGCGGGTTCACGGTCTGCCCGTTAAGAAGCACCTCGAAGTGCAGGTGGCAGCCGGTAGAGGCCCCGGTCGTCCCGGCAGCGGCAAGCCGCTGGCCGGCGGCCACGGTCGCTCCGACAGAGGTTTCGATGGACGCCAAATGGTTATACGTACTCTTTAAGCCGTTACCGTGGTCCACCACAATCCTGTTTCCGCCCCCGTAGGCCGACCAACCGGCCTCCACGACCTTTCCAGCCCCGGCGGCGTACACCGCGGTCTGGCACGCTGCCACGAGGTCCAAGCCGGTATGTAGTTCCCCGGAGCCGCTGATCGGGCTGGAGCGGATACCGAACGGCGAAGTGACCGACATGCTGGCCAGCGGCGCGCCGAGCCGGGCCGAGGAAGCTGCGGGTGCAGAAGCAGCCGGTGCGGCTGCGGCAGTCTTTGGAGCTGCCGCGCCCGCTGCTGCAACCTGGGTCTTGGCCGGCAGTGGCAATGGAGCTTGCTCGGTGGTGACAGCCGGCCGTTCATAGCTGATGGATGCCCCGGCGGAGGCCTGAACCGGTGCACTGGAAGCCTTTGCCGCTGGGGCTTGCACTGCGGGACCGGTGCCGGTGGGGGCCGGGCCGGCATGGGCGGCGGTGAGTGAGGCGGTCAAAATCGCGGCGACGCTCAGCGTGGCGGCAGTTGCGACCTGTTTGCGCCGATTCCCGACCGGCCTGGCAGCTGGCACATCCCGGTGCTGCGGGACAGCCCGGGGAGTCGTTGCAGCGGCCGCCCGGGGGAAGGGACCGGAGGTTGGTTTTCGGCGCCGGCCATGGGGGGATGGGGAAGTCATGGGGGATCCTTTCGGTTCGCCTGCGAAGTTAGCTGTCGGGTTCGGGCCAAGGAAAATGCCCGGCCGCACCCCTGCGGCCACCTGGCCACCGACGTCGCGGCTTCACCCCAAGGCAGGCTGGCTGCCGATTCTGGGTCCTCCACCCCCGCCGTGAAAAGGGATAGTCGTTTGATACCACCGGCGGGGCTGAGCGTGCGGCATCAAGGGTTTTAGTACAGAAAAACCTGAACTAATAGTAGCTGCAAAGGCTCATCGTTACAATTTCGTGACACAGCGTGTGTGGTTCGGATGCTGGCGCCCGGGTCGCGTGCCTGCCTCCGACGCCCATGCCAAGCAACATGTGGGCGTCTTTTCAGATGAGCAGCTGATGGCATCAACGAACTCCACCTCCGGATGGTTCCGGTTCCCGACGTACCGCACACTGGGGCCCAGGTGTCGGGGCCCCGGTGCTGGAGAGCACCTCGGAACCAGCTACAGGGTCTGCTGGCGCCCGGAACGGGCGCGGTTCTTTCTGCGGCAGCAGATAAGCCCGGACCACCCACCCACCGGGCGCGGGGCTTCGGTACGACGGCCTGGATGCCGCTGTCGTCCTGCCCATTGCTGAGGGGTTTAGAGGCCCATCGAGTCCAGAAGAGCGTCTTCTTCTTCGGAGCCGGAGCGTTTGCGCCGGGATGGCGTCCTGGGCTGCTGAACGGCTTCAGCTGTGTCCGCCATGTCGTCCGGCAGGTCGCGTTCCTCGCGACCGATCCGGGCCTGTTGCCGTGCCATGTATCCGAAGCCGACGAATGCCAGGATCCCGAAGGTGATCCATTGCAGGGCGTAGGACAGGTTCGACCCTTCCTTGACCGCCGGTGCGGCGAGCTGCTGGGGGGTCACAGATGGTTGTGGGGACTCCGAGGCCATGACCCCGTAGCTGCCCGTCATGAGCGGGTAATCCAGTTGCATCTCGTAATTGGTCAGGTCAATGCTGGCCAGCTGGCCCTCAGGTGCGTCACGGCCAAGGTCAGGTTCGGACGGTTTGATCCGGACGACCGCCGCAACCTCTCCGGTTGGTGGGCCGGGCACCGCGTCGGGGTATCCGGGCCGGTCGTTGCCTATCGGCAGCCATCCTCTGTTGATCGCGATCGTCTCACCGGAGCTCAACCGGAACGGGACCAGCACCTCGTATCCGGCCGCGGAATTGTTGGGCCGGTTCCTGACGATTCTCTGGTCTTGCGCAAGGTACCGGCCAGTGACCGATACGGTCGTCCACTTCGCCTCTGGGTCGGCGACGGCGAAGTATGCGCGGGCGTCCTTGAACGGCACGGGGGCTTTGTCGTAGTTCTCCTGGACCCTGCGGATCTCGGTCACGGCCTGGTTCCGACGATCCATCTGCCAGTTCCCCAGTCCAATGCAGGCAGCGGCGAACAGTGCCGCCATCAACAGGAAACCGGCCCAACGCCAGGACAGCAGGAACCTATACGCCACGGGATTCCTCCTGGAGCTGCCACTGCCCGGCCAGCATTGCGCGGACTGCCGTCGCTTCGGCGGCAAGACGGTGGTCCTCGCCGCGGGCCAGGAGACCGTATTCGACCATCGTCCGTCCGTCATCGTGGGTTCCGGCGCGGACCCAGACCCTGCGGCGGTTCACGTACAGCGAGGCCATCAGGCCCGCAACTGCCATCACCGAGAAGACCAAAACGCCGGTCTGTCCGGGGGTGCTGCGGATGTCCACGCCGATGTAGCGTTTGAGGCCATCGAAGCTGATGCTTCCCTTGCCTTCGGGCAGCGTGTACGTGCCGCCCGGTGAGAGCGTGATGCCCTTGGTGGGCAATTCCCGGCCGTTAAGCTGGGTCAACCCCTTCACATCGAGGTTGTAGACATTTTGCGGTACGCCGGTGTCCAGGCCCAGGTCGCCGTAGTAGGAATTCAGGTTCAGCTGGGGGTTCAGCGGATCCGGGTCGAAGCTGTAGGCAACGCCTTCCTCGTTCTTGATGGCGGAAGGCAGGAAGAATCCCACGAAACCCAGTTGCGACGGACGGGCATCCGGAACCTTGACGACAACCGTTGAAGTGTAGACGCCATCGTTCGGGATGGCAACGACGGGGCCACTGAATGCTGTATCGCCGTTGCCGTCCCGGACGGTGATGACCGGTGCGTAACCGTTGCCGACCAAAAAGACGCCCACCTCCCCGAAGTAGACAGGGTCATTGACCTTCAGCGTCCGGGGTTCCTGGTCCGCGCCGGGTGCATCCCGGGTTCTCAGCTGGGCGGTGAAATCAATGGGCTGGCCGAACTGTGTGGTCGATTCCCTGTCGAAACGGACCGCGAACGTATCCAACGTGATCGTGAACGGCTCCAGCCACGAGGATTGGAAGTTGGTTCCCGGCGCGAAGTTGTCGTAGCCCACAAGCGTGTTGACGAAGGTATCGCCTTCGATCAGGATCTTCTGTCCCCGGAACCCGAACAGCCCGCCAATGGCCACACAGATCAGAACGCCGATCAGCGAGGTGTGGAACACGAGGTTCCCGGCCTCCTTCAGGAAGCCTCGCTCTGCACCCAGCGACGGCATCGCTTCCTCCTCAGCCCTGACTTCGACGCGGTAGCCGCGCTTCTTCAGCGCAGCGGCCGCGTCGGCGATGGCGGCCGCGGCGGGGATCCCGGCCTCGGCAGGCAGCACCAAGGTGCCGTACTCCGGCAGCCGGGAGAGCCGCTTCGGGGTACGTGGCGGGTGCGAACGCATGGCCCTGTAGTGGGCGCGGGCCCTCGGTATGACACAACCGATCAGGGAGATGAACAGCAGGATATAGATGGCCGAGAACCAGGCCGAGGAATAGACGTCGAAAAGCTGCAGCGCATCCAGGGCCGGGCCGTAGTCAGGGCGGTCCTTGATGTACTGGGTGACGAGCGAGGGGTTGGCCGGACGTTGTGGGAAGAGTGATCCCGGCACGGCGGCGATGGCCAGCAATAGCAGCAGGAACAGGGCCGTGCGCATGCTGGTCAGCTGGGTCCAGGCCCAGCGCATCATGCCCGCCGCTCCGAGTGGCGGCGGGGTCGGGAGGGCGTTCTCCTTGGTGCGGGCAGGTGCCGCGGAGTCAGGTGCCGTCATCGCTGGCGTACCGGACGGTTGGCCAGTTGGCGCAGGTATTCGTTGTAGGCGTCCAGGTCCGGGTCCCCTGCCACCGCGGCCGTCTTGTCCGCCTTGACCCATCCGCGGGCCTCGTCCCGTTGCCACCGCACGAGGATGAACATCAGCAGCAGCACCCCTGGCAGTTCCCCGTAAGACCATGCCAGTCCGCCGGCCAGGCCCTGGTCCTGCATCGGGTCCACGTTCCAGCTTTCCGGTGGTGCGGCGAAGAACTTGACCATGGGGGCGGTGGCCATCATGATGACAACCCCGAAAAAGGCGTGCAACGGCATCTCAGCAAAGATGTCGAGCATGCGGCCGAAGTGTGTTTGCCGGGTCGGCAGCGGGTCCGCGGAAATCAGAGGCACAGTGAACAGGATCCCGGCGGCCAGGAACAATAATTCCAGCCCGACGTGCCCGTACCAGTTCGGCAGCAGAAGGTCCGCGAGGCCGGAGAAGTACACGCCGTAGAAGCTGAGCAGAAACAGGGGCACCATGAAGGCCGGGTGGATGGCCAGCCGGCCCCAGCGGGAACGCAGGCCCCAGAGGGCAAACTTCAGAACCGGTCGGCCGAACCGGCCGTGTGGGGTTGCCCGCAGCAACAAGGTGCCAGGGGATCCGATGACCAGCAAGGGAGGGACGGCCATCATCAGGGTCAGTTGCTGGAACATGAAAATGGAGAACATCCGCAACCCGTACCCTTCGATGCCGGCGCCCATGACGACGATGATGGCCAGGCAACCGAGCAGGAAGGAGGCGGTGCGCACCGGGGACCAGTGCCGGCCCTGCCGCCAAAGGCTGATGGCACCGGCGAGGTAGAAGAGAGCGGCGAGCAGCGTCAAGGCGGGGATCAGTGGAACAGGTTGGAGGTTCGGTGCGAGGTACTCCCCCAACGACGGCGGCAGCGAGGGAAGCCAGACCGGGCCCTCGACTCCAGGGTTGCCCATGTCAGTACCGCCGTCCGGACGAGCCGGCCAGGCCAGAGATCGGTGTTAGTTGTTGCTGACCATTGTCAGCCGGTCCTGGCCCGCGTGTCCGACGTGCGTGAGACCCAGATCCAGCAGCATGCGCACGTGGGAGTCGGCCAGTGAGTAATACGCCATCCGGCCGGCACGACGGACCTGCACCACGCGCGGACCGCGCAGCAGCCGCAGCGCATGGGAGACGCCCGATTCGCTCAACCCCGTGGTTGCGGCCAGATCGCACACGCACATCTCCCCTTCGAGCAGGGCGATGAGGATCCTCACCCGTCCCGGGTCCGAGAGCAGCCCGAAGATCACCGCGAGATCCGTCACGTCCGAGTCGGCAGGCATCCGGGACCTGACGGCTTCTACCTTCTCGGCGTCGACCAGACGAATGGAGCATTCGCTGCCCGGTTGGCCGTGCGATGTCGGCAGTGCCTGTGCTGTTCCGGTCATTCATCAAGAGTACCTTTACTTGCTAATGCGTCGCATTTGCCTTGTGGCGTGCCGAGGTTGTCCGGAGGGCCTGGCGGCGTCCACCGATTAACGTCTGAACAACTCTACAGATAATCTTGAATGGCGCCGGAATGCACCGGCGCTGCCTGGCCCCGAAGCCTTGGAGGGATCAGGTCCGGACCTGCGTTAAGGAACCATTGTGGCTTTGAAAGCCCCTGCTGCCGGCGGCAGCACGGCCGTATCGCCGAAACTGCGCTGGTTCGCTGTGGCCGGTGTGATCGCCTTGGTCGTCGTGCTGGTGGCTACTGCGTATGGCAGGGGAACCCTGCCTGCCGAGACCCGTGATCCCGGCGCTTTGGTCCGGTGGGGCTACGGGGTTGCCCAGACCATGCAGAACATCGCGGCCGCGGCCGCCATCGGTGCCCTGGTTTTTGCGGCGTTCATCGTGCCGCCGGTACTTCGGGGCCGCAGGAATGCGGGCCGGGCCGGGTACGGGGTGACGGCAGCGGAAATAGCTGCCGCCGATGAGCATCCGGCGTTCAGCCGGATCATGGTGCTGGCCTCGGTGGCGAGCCTGACGTGGACCCTTTCGGCCCTGGCAGTATTGGTGTTCAGCTTCTCCGACATCGCCGGCGTGCCCGTCTCGGGCAGCCCCGAATTCGCGGCGCAGCTGACCTCCTACATCACGGAGCTTCCCAACGGGGCGGCCTGGCTGTGGGTCGTTATCATTTCCTCGGTCGTTGCCACCCTGACCTTCAGTGTCCGGTCCAGCGCGGGCCTGGGCGCCACCGCGTTGCTGGCCTTGTCAGGGCTGGTGCCGGTGATGCTGATCGGCCATGCGGCCGGTGGAAGCGACCACGAACAGGCCATCAACTCCCTGGGCCTGCACCTAGTTGGGGTGTGCCTGTGGTTCGGCGGTCTCATTGCCTTGGGCGTTGCCGGGACAGCCCTGGGCAAGGACACCGCGGCGGTCCTCGGACGGTTCTCCACTCTGGCCGGTTTCGCCTTTGTCCTCGTGGTGGCCTCGGGAATCATCAATGCCACGATCCGCATCGATTTTCCCGCGGGGCTGGACTCTCCCTATGGCGTCCTGCTGATGGCAAAAACCGTGGCCGCCATTGCCTTGGGAGCGATCGGATTCCTGCACCGGAAGCGACTGATTCCGGCTTTGAGCGTGAAATCCGGGAACGGGCAGGCCACCGGTCTGCTGTGGCGGTTCATCGTGGTCGAGCTGCTGATCATGGGCGCCGTCAGCGGCCTGGCCGCCGCGCTGAGCCGCACACCCACACCAACCGGGGAGGACATCCGCCCCGCCCTCACCCCCGCCGAGGTCCTCACCGGCTACCTCCTGCCACCTGAACTGACCCCCGAACGCTGGTTCACCATGTGGCGCCCGGACTGGCTCTGGATCGCCTTCGCCCTCTTCGCCGCGTACCTGTATCTGCGGGCGGCGCAGCGTTTGCGCCGCCGCGGGGACAGCTGGCCGTGGATACGCAGTGTGGCATGGCTTGTTGGGTTGGCGGCGCTGGTGTTTTTCACCTCTGGCGGGCCGTCGGTGTACGGGCGGATACTTTTCAGTGCACACATGCTGGATCACATGGCTCTGACCATGGTCGTCCCGGTGTTTCTCGTTCTCGGAGCCCCGGTGACGCTGGCGCTCAGGGCGCTCAAGCCGCGGACCGACGGTTCCCGCGGACCACGCGAGTGGATCATGGTCCTGGTTCATTCGCGGGTGGCCGCGATCGTGACGCATCCCCTCTTCGTTGCCGCCAATTTCGCCGGTTCCATCGTCTTGTTCTACTACTCCGATGCGTTCGGCTTTGCCCTCAGGGAGCACGCCGGGCACGAACTCATGACGGTCCATTTCGTGATCACCGGCTACCTGTTCGTCCTGTCGATGATCGGCACCGACCCCATCCCGCGCCGGGCACCCTATCCGCTACGGCTGCTGCTGCTACTGGCAACGATGGCCTTCCACGCTTTTTTTGGTGTCACCCTGATGGGCTCGACCACCCTGATCCAGCCGGAGTGGTTCACCGAACTGGGCCGCGAATGGGGAGCACCGCCGTTGGAGGACCAGCAAATGGCCGGCGCCATCACCTGGGGTATCGGCGAGGTCCCGACGCTGCTGATCGCCATCGGCGTGGCCGTCATGTGGTCACGCTCCGACGCCCGCGAAATGCGACGCAGCGACAGGGCGGCCGCGCGCACCAACGACGCGGACCTGGATGCCTACAACGCCATGCTCGCCCGCCTTGAGGAGCGCGACACGAGGGGCCGTGGTGGTCAGACCTAGAGCGGATAGTTCCGTACCCTCATTGGGTTCAGGATATTCTGAATCCACATATTTCTGTATCATTGCGGGTATGCGCATACTTTCCACGATCGACGTCCTGGCCCGCTTCGGCAAAGCCCTCGCGGACCCCACCCGGGCCGCGATCCTGATGCAGCTCAAAAACGGGTCAGCGTTTCCGTCGGATCTGGCCGAGAGCATCGGCGTCAGCCGCCAGATCCTCTCCAACCACCTGGCCTGCCTGCGCGACTGCGGGCTGGTTGCCGCGGAACCGGTCGGACGGCGTGTCCGCTACGAACTCTCCGACGCCAAACTGGCGCACGCACTGGAGGACCTGCTTGGCACCATCCTGACAGTCGATACGATCTGCGGCTGCGCGGAACCCGAATGCGCCCAGGACACCATTCCAGGCTCCTTGGCTTCTTCCGACAAGCTGGAGGTCCACTCATGAGTGGTCACGAGCACGACCACACTGCGGCGGCAACGGCACGGCGCGGAAAGCTCCTCACCGTCTTTGCCATCACCTTCACGGTCATGATCGCAGAGATCATCGGCTCCGTGCTGACCGGCAGCCTGGCGCTGCTGGCAGATGCCGGCCACATGTTCACCGATTCGGCTGGGCTGCTGATTGCGCTCATCGCCGCATCATTGGCGTTGAAGCCGGCCACCCTGACGCGCACCTGGGGTTACAAGCGTGCCGAAATCATCGCCGCCGCCGGACAAGCGGCGCTGCTGCTCGCGGTCGGCGGCTTCGTCATCGTTGAAGGCATCCGCCGGTTCTTCGAGCCCCCGGAAATCGGTGAGTCCACGATGCTCTGGTTCGGCATCATCGGCCTGGCCGGCAACGCGATCGGCCTCCTTATCCTCGCTTCCGGACGGAACCACAACTTCAACATGAAGGCGGCCTTCCTGGAGGTCCTCAACGACGCGCTCGGATCCGTGGCAGTCATCGCGGCAGCCATCATCATCGCCGTGACCGGCTGGCTTCAGGCCGATGCGCTCGTGTCGTTGCTCATCGGCGTCCTGATCATTCCGCGCACACTTAAACTGCTCCGCGACACCGTGAACGTGCTCATGGAATCCACCCCCAAGGGATTGGACCTGGCCAAGGTGCGCGAGCACATCCTGGCGCTGCCCCACGTCATCGACGTCCACGACCTCCACGCCACCCTGGTGGCCTCCGGAACACCGGTCCTCTCCGCCCACGTCACCGTGGAAGACACCTGCATGACCGACGGGCATGCCGCCACCATCCTGGCGGATCTGCAGGGCTGCGTGGCCCAGCACTTCGATATCAGCGTCGAACACTCCACCTTCCAGATCGAACCAGCCGCCCACCGCGACCAGGAAAGCATCCACCACTGATGAGCAAAACCAAAACCTCTCCCCCATCCATGGATACCGCGAAGAAGGCCCGGGTCTTCATCTGGGTCCTGCTGGCCGTCCTCGTCGCCGTTGGCGTGATCTGGTACACGGTCTTTACTCTGAACAAGCCCGCCCCCGCTGCCCCGACGCCGGTCGCGGAAGCCCAACTGGTCCGTGAAGACAGCCACCGTGTGACCTCCCCGGCCACCGAAAAGGCCCAGCTCGTTGAGTTCCTGGACTTCGAATGCGAAGCGTGCCTTGCCGCTCAACCCGTGGTCGAGGAACTGAAGAAGGAGTTCGGGGACCGGATCACCTTCGTCAACCGCTACTTCCCGTTGCCTGCGCACCGTAATTCAGCCACCGCCGCACTTGCCGTCGAAGCCGCAGCCCAGCAGGGCAAATACGAGCAGATGTATGCCAAAATGTTCGAAACCCAGCCGCAATGGGGCGAGAAAACCGAATCCCAGGCGCCACTGTTCCGGACGTTCGCTGAAGAACTCGGACTGGACCTGACCGCCTACGATGCGGCCGTGGCCGATGACAAGACCAAGGAACGGATCAAGAAGGACATCGCAGATGGTACCGCCCTGGGCGTTAAGGGCACTCCGACGTTCTTCCTAAACGGGAAGATGCTCACCCTTGAGACCAAGGAGCAATTCCGGCAACTGCTCGCGGACGCGGCCAAGTAACAGGCTGTCCCGGACAGCAAAGTCCGTCTCGCACGTTGCCTCATCCTTCTACGTGACCTAGAAACGAATCTCTCCACCCTTGAAAGGAACGGTGTGCGATGGCTGCTGCGCCTGCACCGTTCCGCATTCCGCGGGCCGCTGCTCTGGCTGTCACGGTCCTTGCCTTGGCCGCAATGGCACACTTGCTGGCCGGAGGTGAACTGCCGGCTTTCCCGGTCATGGCAGCGCTGACAGCTGTTGTTGCCCCTTCGGCGACCATGCTGGCCGGCAGAAAGATGACGGCGCCCCTTCTGGCCTTATATCTGGGCGCATCCCAGGCTGCCCTGCACCTGGCGTTCTCTGCCCTGGCAGGCGCCGGAACGCCCAGGTCCGGCTTGGCCCACCATCCTGGGATGGCCGTCGTCCCGAGCGCCGGTGGCGGGGTTGTCCCGCATGAGCATCTCAGCGCGGATGGCAGCCCCGGAATGCTCGGAATGCATGCGGCCGCCATCCTCGCCACCGCGCTTCTGATGGCCCGGGGCGAGTCGGCTCTGTGGGCCTTGGCCGCCTGGCTGCGCCCCCTATTGGGCCTGCTCAAACCAACCGACCTCCGGGCATATCCCTGCATGCCGGTCACAGTCACGGGGACCATCCATCTGCAAAGGAACGGGCCGGCACGACCGCCAGCCCGGGGGCCGCCCCGGAACGTTTCCGTCGCCACGACACTCCAGGCATTGGCTTTGGGTGTCACGGGGCGCGCACCGAGCACACTAGACCTTCTCAACGAGCAGAATCGCAGAATTCACCATGAATCCCCTCAACAACAAGCGGCGCGCCCGCATCCGCCTGGCTCTCGCCGCGGCCATCCTCATCCCGGCCTTCGCCGCCGGACCGGCAATGGCCCACGATGCCCTGGAATCCACTGTCCCGGCCAAGGACACCACCGTCACCACGGCCCCGGGTAGCGTTTCCCTAACGCTCTCGGAGCCGCCCATGGATGCCACGCAACTCAATCTCAGCGTCATCACCGTGACCGACGAGACGGGCAAGACACTTAGCAACGGCAAGGTCACCGTGGACGGCCCGACCATCTCCACGTCCATAGCCGGCGGGAGCCCTGGGGCATACAAGGTTCTCTGGCGGACCGTTTCCTCCGACGGGCACCCCATCGAAGGCAACTACTCCTTCACCGTCCAGGATCCCGCCCAAGCCGTCACTGCCACACCATCTGCGACGCCAACCGCGGCCGCGGGCACTGCCTCCAGCCCTGCCGCCCCGGCGGCCCAAACGGCGCCGGAGCAGATCAAGCCCAACGATGACAACGCACCCATGGCCGTTGGCCTTGCGGCCGCGATCCTGGCTGTCGCAGCCGCTGTCTTCTTCATTGCACGCAAGCGCAGGGACAAGGCCTCGGGAGCGTAGCGGCGGCGAACCGGCGGAAATCCCGTCTCGCGCGTCGGCTTCAGGTCACCGTGCCTGGAGCCGACGCGCCCGGCTGCGCTACTGGGCCGTGGCCGCTGAGCGTCGATCGGACAACAAACGAGAGGTCCAACCCGCGATAGTGCCCAAGACCATGACTGCCAACGCTGCCATACCGATGTAGAACAGCACCGCGGGAAGGGCGGACGGTGCCGACGAACCGTCCACAGCAGCCATGATGCTCAGCCAGTAGGCCACCGTTGCAATGACCCACAGCGCACCGGCTGCCGTCGTCAGCCAGGAGAAGCGCGAAAACCAGGACTGTCCCCGCCGATAAGACAGGGCAATGGCGACTGCCACGACACCCGCCACGGCAACCAGCTGAAGGCCAAAGAGGTACGGCCCGGCAACCAGCCCTACCGGAATGCATAGCCCTCCGATGAGCACGAGTCGACGGGCGCCGAGGGGCATCTTGGCGGCGTCCGCGTCAGTCGCGGACCGGCTTGCGGCGGGGTTGGAAAGCATTTGTTTGGTGGCTCCTTGAAGAGTGGGTACGACGTGATCACTGGTCATAGCGGTGGGACTAACGGTGCACAGAAAAAACGGCTGAGTCAGGGGCAGACGGGGCAAGCACAACTGGATGTTCCCGCCGTACCTGAATCATCAAAGACGGCTGAAGCAGCACCATCAGACCACCGAGGGACAGTGTCGACGCCCCCGCACATTGGGCCTAGGAGCCTTGGCACGGACCATGGGTACGGCGAAGCCTCACAGACGCTGTGGGGAATCCCAGAAACTAATTCTAGCAACAGCGTATGAACAGATATTCATACGATGGATTGTCACCGCACGGTTCCTCACCGATAACGCTGCCTATCGGTTGATCTTGCTGATGACCGAACGATCCGGAATCGAAACGCCCGGTCGGAATCACCGTCGCCGGATCCGAACGTGGTGGCCAAGGTGCCTAGTCACCGTGTCGTGGCCTCGGGGAAAGGACGGCGCCGAGGACCAGCACCACGACGCCGATGGTGACGAATACATCGGCAAGGTTAAAGGTGGGGAACCACCCGCTATGGAGGTAGTCCACCACGCCCTGCCCGTCGAGCCGGTCGATGAAGTTTCCCGTGGCTCCCCCAAGCAACAGGGCCGCCCCTGCCCGGGAGAGGGGGGACATGCCGGGCGCTGCGGCGATCAGGAACCAGAGCAGGGCGGCCAGGATCACTCCCGTGCCGGCGATGACGGCCCAGGGTGGCAGGCCCGCGCCCATGCTGAAAGCGACACCGCGGTTGTAGACCAGCCGGATGTTGATCGGCCCGATGTCGTTGGTTGCACCAGCAAAGAGAACGGCCTCGGCCACGGCCTTGACGATAAGGTCCGTGGCGGCCAGAACTGCCGCAGCGACAACCAGAAGGACCCTGATCCGTCGGGAGGTCCAGCGCGCGGGGCGCGGGGTGTCTTTGGCTGTTGATGTGGGTTCAGTGCTCATGATGCCGGTTCCAGGGCCGGGACCGGTCGGGCGGTTGTGAGGGTGGTTTTGCGGCTGACCCGTCCGGCTCGGACGCCGTTGGCGATCACGACGATTTCGGCCAGTTCATGGATCAGAACCACAGCGGCCAGGCCGAGCGCACCGACCAGCGCCAGCGGGATGAGTACCGCGATCAGCAGCAGGGACAGTCCGACGTTTTGGAGCATGATGGACCGGGTGCGGCGGGCGTGATCGAGGACCTGGGGCAGGTGGTTCAGGTCCTCGCCCATGAGGGCGATATCGGCGGTTTCGATCGCGACGTCGGTTCCCATGGCTCCCATGGCGATGCCGGTGTCGGCGGTCGCCAGCGCCGGGGCGTCGTTGACACCGTCGCCAACCATCGCCGTCGGGGCACGGCCTTGGAGGGTACGGATGATGTCTGCCTTGTCTTCGGGTCGCAGGTCGGCGTGGACCTCGGTGATGCCCGCTTCCTTGCCCAGGGCGTTGGCGGTGATCGTGTTGTCGCCGGTGAGCATGGCGGTGGTGTAACCAGAGGCAGTGAGGCGGGCGATGACGTCCCTGGCCTCGGGGCGCAGCTCGTCGCGGACCGCGATGGCGCCGATGACCTGTCGGTCGTCTTCGATCAGGACGGCGGTCGCGCCGGCCTGTTGCATTCGCCGCACTTCGTCGGCCAAGGGTTCGGCGTCGATCCAGCCCGGCCTGCCGAGACGCACCGTCCTGCCTTCAAACAGACCTGTCAGGCCTGCGCCGGGGACGGCGTCGACCTCGGTGACCGGTGCCCGGTCTGCGGCCGCGGCGAGGATGGCTCGGGCGAGCGGGTGTTCACTGCGGGCCTCCAGACCGGCCGCGAGAGATAGAACCTGCTCTTTGGTGGACGTTCCGGTGGTGGCAACGTCGATCACGGCTGGCTTGTTGCGGGTCAGGGTTCCGGTCTTGTCCAGTGCGATGGTGCGGATCTTGCCGAGGGTTTCCAATGCTCCGCCGCCCTTGATGAGTACGCCCATGCGGCTGGCCGCTCCGACGGATGCGACAACGGTGACGGGCACGGAGATGGCCAGGGCGCAGGGTGAAGCGGCAACAAGCACAACCAGGGCGCGTTCGAACCACAGCATCGGTTCCCCGACGATGAAGCCGAAACCGATGATCACGGCCGCGGCGATCAGAATGCCCGGGACGAGTTTGCTGGCGATGGAGTCAGCCAGGCGCTGGCCCGGGCCCTTGCGGGACTGCTCGGCTTCGACGATGTGCACGATCCTGGCCAGCGAGTTGTTCTCGGCGGTGCTGGTCACCTCGACCTCGAGCGGGCCGGTACCGTTGATCGAACCGGCGTAAACCTCGCCGCCAGGCCCAGCCTCGACGGGAACGGATTCCCCGGTCAGCGCAGAGGTGTCCAGGGAGGTTCGGCCGGTGATGATCTTCCCGTCGGTGGCCAGGCGTTCCCCGGGCCGGACGACCATTCGGTCCCCCAGGACCAGAGCCGCAGGATCGACCGTGACCTCTTCGCCGTTGCGTATGACGGTCGCTTCGGCGGGTACCAGGTCCAGCAGTGCCCGCAGGCCGCGGCGGGTTTTCGCCAGCGAGTATTCCTCCAGGCCTTCGGAAATGGCATAGAGGAAGGCCAGCATGGCCGCTTCCTCGTACTGGCCCAGCGCGACCGCACCGGCTGCGGCAATCGTCATCAGAGTGCCGACGCCGATTTTGCCCTTAAGCAGGCGGCGGAGGGTGGACGGAACGAACGTCCAGGCGGCAACCAGCAGCGCGGCGATCTCCAGAGGAAGTATCAGCCACTGCGGCGCGCCGGCCAGGGACGCGATCCACGCCGCCAGGAGCAGGGCACCGGAAACGGCGGCCGCCCGGACCTCCCGGACCTGCCAGAAACCTACGGCCTCCCCGGTTTCCTCGGACTCGCCGGTCCCGGGCTTTTCGTCGCTGCAACCGCAGGCATCACTCATCGGGACACCTCCGTCGTCTGGACTGTGCCGGTGCTGCCAATGCCATAGTTCGGGCAGAGACTGACCGCGTTGCCGGTAGCTGCCAGCAGGACCTCGGCCTGGGCGAGCATGTCCATCAGCTCCGGACGCGAGAGCGAGTAATAGACGCTGCGGCCCTGCGTGCGACCCTCCACCAGGCCGCAGTCACGCAAGCACGCCACATGGGCAGAGACCGTGGATTGGGCCAGGCCCAGCTCCCCGGTCAGGTCACCCACCCGCACCTCTCCCCCGGCCATCCGCTTCACGATGCTCAAGCGGGTCGGATCACTGAGGGAATGGAACAGGGCCGCTGCGGGGTCCAGCGGGGCGCACGGATCAGGCGAGTATGCATCATCAATCGTCATAACACGATGATAGCGGAAATTTTGGATGTCATCGCCCTTAGGTGTTCGAACGAGCCTTGATCCGGTGTCCAGTCCCAGCGCTTTTGCTCTGATCCAACAGAACTGCGGCGAAGTCTTGGCTGTCGTTGGCCTGGAGCCGAGAACCCTCGTGAGGCTGACGGAGCGGGGAACTTCAACCCTGGTAGGCGGGAAGCCTTGCCGTGTGCACGCCGGCCCCCTACACTCCTGCCAAGGGTTACTTGATGATGTGCTTCGACCTCTTGGTCTACAAGGTCGATAGCGGATCCGGTCTGGTTCTTCTTCATGACCATCCAAGGACAAGGACCCTGGTGTTTCCTAACTGAAGATTCTTGGTTTGACCCTGGCTGGGGAGCGGCAAGCAGGGACCGTGCGGCAAGCACGGATCCGTACTCGCAACAGGCGTACCACTCCCAGGAGTTCCGATGCCCGGTCATTCATCCACCCGCTTGCAGTCACCCTTGAAGGGATTCATCACGCCCTTGGTGATTGCCGTGATGGCAGCTCTGCTGCCCCTTACCGCCCCGACAGCCCTCGCTGCGGGACCCTGCGATCCGGTAGTGAACCCTGTTGTCTGTGAAAACTCCAAGCCCGGAAGTCCGCCATCGGAGTGGGACATTTCCGGCCCCGGTGACGACAGCATCCAAGGTTTCTCCACCGAGATCAGCGTCAATGCGGGCCAGCCCATTCGCTTTAAGATCGATACCAGCGCGTCCAGCTACACCATCGCGATCTACCGGACCGGCTGGTATGGCGGTAACGGTGCCCGCAAGATCGCTGACGTGACGCCGTCCGCGTTCCGGCAGAACCAGCCCCAATGCCTCAATGACCTCACCACGGGGTTGTATGACTGCGGCACGTGGGCGGTGTCCGCAACGTGGCAGGTTCCCGCCTCCGCGGTCTCAGGTGTCTACGTCGCCCTGCTGACCCGGCCCGATACCGGCGGGCAAAGCCACATCACCTTCATCGTCCGCTCGGACGGCAGCCGTTCCGACGTTGTTTTCCAAACCTCCGATCCCTCCTGGCAGGCCTACAACTCCTATGGTGGCTCGGACTTCTACCAAGGGCCCAACGGACGTGCCTACAAGGTCAGCTATAACCGCCCGGTAGCAACCCGCGGCGGTCCCGGCGGCCGGGACTTCTACTTCTCCAACGAGTACCCGATGGTGCGTTTCCTGGAACAAAACGGCTACGACGTCAGCTATATCAGCGGCCTTGATACCGACCGCAGCGGCTCACAACTGCTCAATCACAAGGTCTTCCTCTCCGTCGGGCACGACGAGTACTGGTCCGGCCCCCAACGGGCCAACATCACCGCCGCCCGTGACGCGGGCGTGAACCTGCAGTTCCTCTCCGGCAACGAGGGGTATTGGCGCACCCGGTTCGAACCCTCCCCGGTGGATAGCGGTGCGGGGCGGACGCTGACCTCCTACAAGGAGACCTGGGCCAACGAAAAAATCGACCCCAGCCCCCAATGGACCGGAACCTGGCGGGACCCGCGGTTCGCGGCCCAGACCAATGGCGGCGGACTGCCCGAAAACGCGCTGACCGGAACCATTTACATGTCCAACTACTCCGACCTGCCGGTGACCGTCAATTCGGAGGAAGGCAAAACCAGGTTGTGGCGGAACACCTCCCTGTCCTCGTTGCCGGCCGGATCCTCGGCGGCGTTGGCGCCGCATACGGTGGGATATGAGTCCGATGAGGATCTTGACAACGGGTTCCGTCCACCGGGTTTGGTGCGCTTGTCGACCACCGTCGGGGACGTGCCGCAGTATCTTCAGGATTTTGGAAACACTGTCCTGCCCGGTACAACGACCCACCATGTGACCCTGTACCGTGCTCCCAGCGGCGCCTTGGTGTTCTCGGCCGGCAGCGTCCAGTGGACCTGGGGCCTGGACGAAGTGCATGACGGCGACGGCGCACCTGCCGATCCGCGGATGCGGCAGGCCCAGGTCAACCTTCTGGCCGATATGGGTGCCCAGCCCGCCACCATCGCTGCCGGGCTGATCGCTGCGGTCGCGAGTACGGACCGGGCCGCGCCCATCGCTGCCATCACTGCCCCGGCCAACGGCGCCACTGTGCCGCATGGCACCAGCGTGACCGTCACCGGAACCGCCGCCGACACCGGCGGGGTGGTGGCCGGGGTCGAGGTTTCCACCGACGGCGGCGGCACGTGGCACCCCGCCGTGGGCAAGCAAATCTGGACGTACACCTATATCCAGAAGGGCTTCGATACCGCCACCATCCAAGCCAGGGCCATTGATGACAGCGCCAACATCGGCGCAGCCACCAGCAGGAGCCTCGTCTTGAGCGGACCCTACAGCGTCTTCGGCCAAACCGTTCCGACAGTGCAGGATTCCGGTGACGGCGGCAGCTACGAAATGGGCATGCGCTTCACCCCCACCGTGGACGGTTTTATCACCGGGGTGCGCTTCTACAAGAGCGCTGCCAACACCGGCACGCACACCGGGTCCCTGTGGAGCTCCACCGGAGAGCGTCTGGCCACGGCGACGTTCACCAACGAGACCACCTCCGGATGGCAGTCCGTGCTGTTCAGCCAGGCCGTCCCGGTGGCGGCAGGCCAGAAGTACACGGTGTCCTACTGGGCGCCCAATGGCCGATACTCCATCCAGAATTTCCAATGGGCTAGCTTTGGGTCCTCCGACGCGCCGTTGAAGGTGGCCGGGGGTTTCGGGGCCGAGCCTGCCGGTGTCTATGCCACCTCCTCCGCGTTCCCGACCTCGAGTTATAACGGCGGCAACTACTTCGCCGATGCCCTGTTCAGCACGGTGGACAGCAGCCCCATGACGGTAACCGGGCACACACCGTTCCCGTCCTCGTCCAGCGTCTCCGTGGACACCAAAGTCAGTGCCGTGTTCTCCAAGCCCGTCACTGCCTCCAGCGTCCAGCTGACACTGCAGTCCCCCGACGGCCCGGTGGCCGGCACGA
Organism: Paenarthrobacter sp. AT5; assembly: GCF_032764245.1. NCBI lineage: Bacteria > Bacillati > Actinomycetota > Actinomycetes > Micrococcales > Micrococcaceae > Paenarthrobacter > Paenarthrobacter sp. AT5. Next base: position 11,536 of record NZ_CP136443.1, on the reverse strand, counting down.
CGGCGTACGACCCTGCCACGCGGCGGGCGACCTTTACCCCGACGAGCGCCCTGGCGTTCAGCACGCAGTACACGGCCACCCTCGCCGGGGCGGACACCCTGGGGGGTCCGGTCACAGCCGGTGGAACCTGGTCGTTCACGACCGCGGCGACACTGCCGGTTCCCGGGTCCTGCCCGTGCAGCCTCTTTGACGACTCCGTCACCCCGGGCATCGCTGAGATTCAGGACGGCGTTCCGTTGACGCTGGGCGTCCGGTTCTCCAGTGTTTCAACCGGTGAAGTAGTAGGCATGCGTTTCTACAAGTCGGCCGGCAACACGGGCACCCACAACGGTGCCCTGTACACGGCGGCCGGGCAGCAACTTGCAACCGTTGCGTTCACCAATGAGAGCGCCTCGGGGTGGCAGACAGCGATGTTCAGCCAACCGGTACAGATGGCTGCGAACACGGACTACATCGTGGCCTACAAGTCACTGACCGGGACCTATTCGGCTACCTCCAACGGGTTCGGCGCCGGCATGAGCGTCGGACCACTGCGAACAGCTTCGGACGCCGGCGCGTACACGTACAGCGGAGACTTCCCCGGATCACGTTCGAACGCCAGCTACCTCGTTGACGTCATCGTCATGGTTCCACCGCCGGCGTTTACTCCAACGGGTCAGTCCCCGTTCCCGGGCGCGTCCAGCGTTCCGCTGGACAGCCAGGTCAGTGCCGTACTGTCCGAACCGGCCGAAGCTTCCAGCGTCAACCTGGCGGTAAAAGACGCAGGCGGAACAACCGTGGCCGGAGCCACCGGCTACGACCCCCAAACACGGAAGGTCACCTTCACTCCCACCGGGCCGCTGGCCGCCGGGACGTCGTACACGGCCACCGTCACGGCGACCGCGGCGTCCAGGCAACCACTAAGCAACGCTGCTTGGACGTTCAGCACCGTCCCTGCCCCCAGGACGCCGGGGACGTGCCCGTGCACGCTCTACCAGGACACCGTGACGCCGGGAACCCCCGACGCCAACGACGGCGTGCCGCTGTCCCTGGGCGTCCGGTTCGCCAGCGACACTGCGGGGGAGATCACCGGCGTCCGGTTCTACAAGGCCGCCGACAACACCGGGACACATACCGGCTCGGTATATACGGCCGGCGGGCAGCTTCTGGCCACCGTCACCTTCACCAATGAGTCCAGTTCCGGCTGGCAAACAGCAACGTTCAGCCAGCCGGTGAACATCAACGCCAACACCGAGTATGTGGTGGCTTACAAGTCCCCGGGCGGCCACTACTCCTACACGGCTGGCGGATTCGGAAACGGGTTCACCAGCGGTCCGCTGCGGACAGCACCCGATTCCGGGGCGTTCGCCTACAACAATGACTTCCCCAACTCACCCTCCACGGCAAGCTACCTTGTGGACCTGGTGTTCATGGCTGCGGTGCCGCCGCTGACGGTAACCGACCGGTCCCCTGCGCCCGACGCCACGGGGGTGCCCGTCGACATCAAACCAACGCTCACACTCTCGTCCGCCATCAAGCCAGGTGCCTCGTTCGCGCTGGCGGCGAACGAGGCACCCGTTACCGGCAGCGCTGCCCTGTCCACCGACGGCCGTACCCTGACATTCACCCCGGGGGCAGCCCTGCCAGGCAACACAGCGATCTCCGTCAGCGTCAGCAACATCGAGTCCCAACAGGGCCAGAGGCTGCCGACCACCACCTGGCAGTTCACCACGGCCGACCCTGATGCCCAGCAATCGTCCATCTTCGGCGAGCTCCAACCGCAGACTGCATCCTCCGATGATGCGTCATCCGTTGAGCTGGGAACGGCGTTCACGGTCTCCGAGGCCGGCAATGTCACCGGCATCCGGTTCTACAAGGGAACCGGAAATACCGGAACCCATGTGGGTTCCTTGTGGAACGCTGCTGGAATGCGGCTGGCTCAGGTGACGTTCTCGAACGAAACAGCGACTGGCTGGCAAACCGCGATGCTGACCTCCCCTGTAGCCGTAGCGCCGGGGGAAACGTACGTCGTGTCCTATCTGGCGCCCAACGGCCGCTACGCCTACACTCCTGCGTTCTTCGCCCAGACGTGGGTCAGTGGGGTGTTCACCGCCGCCGGCCCTGACAACGGCCGCTATCTGTACGGTACCGGCGGTGCGGCACCAACGAACTCCTGGAACTCCACGAACTACTTCGTCGATGTCCTCTACTCGGCCACCACCGCGCCAGCGCAGGCGGTGCCCGCCCCGACGCCCACGCCCACGCCTACACCGGCCGCAACTCCGACCCCATCCGGAACGGCGACCGCGAACCCTTCACCAAGTCCTACCCCCAGTCCGTCACCCAGCCCCTCACCGAGTCCGACAGGGTCGGGCGGACTGCTGTGCGGATTACTGGGAACCTGCTGACGCGTGGGGCGTTCTTTAGGCTGCTGACGTCCGTCCGTTCCCCGGGTTCTTGGGCCGGACGTCAGCGGACCACGCTGGGCGACCACGCGTGTTCGATGAAGAGGCTCGGCTGGGACGCGGGATCGGTCGGCAGTTTCCAAATGTTGCTGTCACCTTCGGTGTCCTCGTCAGCCAGGCCGTAGAGCAGGTTTTGATCATCCAACCATTCGATCTGGTCATCGACGCTGCGCTTTTCCGAGAGCACCGTTTCCGCGCCCGTCGCCAGGTCAAGAAGGGCGACGTTCCAGTGAGCGTTCAGAGGACCGCCAACGTTCTTCTTGTACGCGATCCGGCTGCCGTCAGGCGATATGGAGGGGCACTCGACGTTGTCCCGAACGGCAGTCAGGGTCTTGTCTGTCAGGCTTCCCCGGACGAGCCAGATACGCCCAGACGAGGCTGCGGTGGCATAGAATACATCGCTCTGGTCTGGTGCGAAAGTGACGCCCCAGATGTTCCGGTCGGTAGCCAGCAGGCGTTCTCCGTTCACGATGAGGGCGAAGTCTTCGAGGTTTCCCGTACCGCCGCCGGGCACGGTGATTTCGGTTGCCGTGGAAAACCCGGCTTGTGTGTACGAGTGCCCCGAGACGAACACCGTGGTGGCAATCAGGGAGCCGTCCGGACTGATGCGTGTCCTGCTCGGTATGCCCGGAATGGGCCACGCCCGTTCCTGCTGCCAGTCACGGTTCAGGACTGACGCTTCGTACGTAGTTACCAACCCACGGTTGGATTTGAGACAGACCACCATGGCGGCGGTGCCATAGACGCGTTCGCACGCCTGTTCACTGACAGCACGCGTGCCACCCGGAGCCGACAGCGGCACCGTGGCTGCATTGCCATACCCCTGCCCGCCGGCAGTGTTCCTGAACAAGACGAAAGGAACCTCGGGGAGAGGCTGGCCTGCGGTGACCCCCACGGATGAGGCGGCCGTGCGGCTCTCCTCGAAGCGCTGGTAGGCTCCCACCGCGTAGATCGCGGCTCCGGCAAGAACCAGAACGGTTACGGTCAGGAGAATTCCCCACCGCAACCTCCCGCCTGCAGTGGTACCGGTTCCTGCGTTCGTGCTATTCATGGAGGCGTTTGACGTAATCAGCCATTCCTGGCACGGTGAACGCCACAACACCCAGGGCGGGTGCGTAGATGATCCCCTTATCGATCAACGATGCGCGGGTCATGGTCATAGAGCTTTGTTTCTTTTGTGCCCGTTCAGCCAGGTCAGCTGTGCTCGATCCGTCATCACCGTCAATGGCCATCAGGCGAAGGAAGTCTTTCTCTGCCTTCGAGGCGCGTTTCCAGCGTGAGGGGAAGAACCCTTGGTCCAGCTGTGCGCGGCCGATTTCCACCGCGATTTTGGCGTCGTCGAAGGTTACGGTTTTCTCCGGGGCTGTTTCCCATGCGGCGTATCCGTATTCCTGCAGGAAGTATGGATACGCCCCCGATGCGCTCAGGAGGAGGTCTTTGGCTTCGGGTACGAACGACGCCCCATAGCGTTGAGCCGGGACGACCAGGGCCGCTTCGGCGGCCTCCCTCGACAACGCTCCGATGCTGCGGTAGTTGAAGATCCTTTCGGCGTAGGAGCGCGCTTCACTGAGTACCGAGGGAAGGTTGGGCAGGCCGGCCCCTGCGATATAGAACGGCCATTCGCGTTGGCCGGCCAGGTGTTGGGCGCTCAGGAGTGCGGCGATGAGTCCGTCGTCCAGGTCCTGCATTTCATCGATGATGAAGATCAGACCCGAGCGCTTGTCCGCCAGTGCCAGGCAGAGGTCCTCAATCAGTTCTTCCAAGTCCACTTCGATCGATCCGGAGTCAGCGCGGCCGTGATTGAGGTTCACGCCGATATCGATCCCGGTCACGCCCAGCTTGGCGGAGAAGGATGCGATGCTGCCAAGTGCGGCCAAGAGTCGTTCCCCTGCGCCGCGGCGGTTCAGCTTCCGGCCGGCCTGCAGGAGGTTCCGGGCGAGCTTGGCCCGTACAGCCTCCGGACCTCCTTCGGCGTCCCTGCCCTCCAGGAAGACGACCATGAACTCCGCATGTTCGGCCTGACGCCGAAACTCGTTCAACAGAACCGTTTTGCCCACCCCACGCAGCCCATGCAGAACGATCCCCCGGTCAGGCCTTCGCTGGCGGGTCTTGGCCAGCAGCAAATCGAAGGCATCGATCTCGCTTTGGCGCCCGACCAGCTCGAAAGGCCGACGGCCTGAACCGGGTGAGTAAGGATTCAAAGCACTTTCCATATCAACCACTATAAAGGAGTATCCAATCTTTTGGATACTCCTTTATAGTTTCGGATATCGTGTTCGAAGAGCCTGGACAGGCAGACAGACGGGTGTCCCTCAACTGCCCGGAGCCTAGCTCGTGGTCGGACCGTCGATAGCCTCCACTTTGCCGGCGCGAAGACGGTGGGTTTGATGCAGTTTTGCCAGCTGCTCTGCGTCGCTGAGCAAGTCATCGGGTACGTCCACAATCTGGCTGGTTTGTCCTTCAAGGGGCACTAGCTCGTGCCAGAGCGCTGGTCCCTCTCCGTCGGAGGACTCCACCGGGCCCGGTGCCGGCCCAATGGCGATAATCACGCCGCGCTCGTCACTGATGACCGTACATTCCATGGTGGCCCCTTAGCGCAATGCTGTAATGAGGAGACGATAACCGGTGCCATACGAGGATTCGGCCCGCAGATCAGCAAAATAAGTGAGCCGATCGCGACTTTGGCTGAATCCATTACTGAGGGTCGTCACCCCGCCGGTCGAGACCACGATTGAAGGTGGCATGGCGACAGCCAGGATGGCAGGACCAAACGCGCGATCTTCCCACCAGAACGAGTGGCGGACGGTCTGTCCCGGAGCAATGTAATTGCTCAGAATGCCGCCCGAGGGGAGAAACCATTGATTCATAGCGCAACCCCCTGGCCTGAGCCCTGTCATGTGGAGCGGGAGGAACATTAATTAGACCTTGGCACTGTGCGCTGCAGCTGGCAAGACCCAGACGCTCAGGTCCCGGCTAAGTACGGACTATCTCGTGGAGCCAACGGGTCCCGACACTTGTCGACTCATCAGTACCGTGGACTTCCAGATGGCTGGCATGGCCCGGTATGCCAGTCCACTTCTCACCGTGATCTTCAAACGAGACGACAAGAAGGCCTTGGCCACCCTCAAGGTACTGACGGAATCCTGAGCCGTTGATTGGCCCGCCTTGGACGTCAACCCTCGGCGAGTTGCCTGCCACATATACTCCGAGCATGACAATCATGCGCCACGACCGAGGCATCTACGCCCAGCCGTCATTCCTTGGGCAGTGCGAGGTCGTTCTGTGAGCGGCGGTCTCGTCGCCCTTCTGGACGACGTCGCAGCCTTGGCCCGCATCGCGGCAGCCTCAGTGGACGACATCGCCGCAGGAGCCGCCAAAGCCGGAGCTAAAGCCGCCGGCGTGGTCATCGACGACGCCGCCGTCACCCCGCAATACGTATCCGGGGCGGACCCGTCCCGCGAACTGCCGATGATCAAACGGATCTTCTGGGGATCGCTTCGCAACAAACTGGTGATCATCCTCCCTGCACTGCTGCTCGTCAGCGCCTTCATCCCCGGAGTCATTCCGTTCATCCTCATGCTGGGAGGTACCTACCTCTGCTACGAAGGCGCCGAAAAGGTCTGGCACAAGCTCCGCGGCCACCACGCGCCGCCCGAGAAGGCACCGGCCGTCCAGCGCGGCCCCGAAGCCGAGGCCAAGGTGACCAAGGGGGCCATCACTACTGACTTCATCCTCTCGTGCGAGATCATGGTCATTGCCATGAACGAGGTAGCCGATGAGTCTCTATGGGTCCGGGCGTTCATCTTGGTCGTCGTGGCGTTCGCAATCACTGTCATCGTGTACGGTGCCGTCGCACTCATCGTCAAGATGGACGATATCGGCCTGCACCTGACCACCAAAGACTCCGCAGGCTCCAAGCGCTTCGGCCAGCTGCTCGTCAAGGCGATGCCCGCCGTACTGGCAGTTATCACGCTCGTCGGCACGATTGCCATGCTGTGGGTTGGTGGCCACATCATGCTGCAGGGAGCATACGACCTCGGCTGGCACGCTCCCTATGACCTCGTCCACGTCCTTGAGACACCCGTTGCCGGAATCCCCGTTGTCGGCGGCTTCCTGGCCTGGCTCGTGAACACCCTGTGCTCGGCCGTTCTCGGCGCCGCGTGGGGGCTGGTCGTCATGGTCATCGTGCATCCCCTGCTGAAGGTGCTGCCGTTTACCAAAAAGACTGACGGACACGAAGAAGGCGACGTTCGCGCCGCAATCTCCGGCTATCGCCTGACGAAACAAAACAGAGATCCCGCCCCTTAGTTCTCTTGCCCACTGGTCAAGGGAGTGGTGCGACACTATTCCGGCTGGGGAGGTTGCCTTGAGTTCATGTTCGTTTGTCTCGGGAGGCGTTGGCCGCCGAGACTTCAAACGGCATGCTCTTGTCGGCTGCTATGTTCCATTTCCTTAGAAGTGGGACAGCCAAGAGTGGGACGTTGCCCCAGCAGCTCATGGAACCAGGCAGTGCAGAGAATCCTGAACCCGGGAGCCGCGGGCAACAAAGTGGCCGTGAAGGGCTACCTTCAACTTCCTTGGCCCCGAAATGGCTCAGAAGGTCGCTTGTTGCCTTGAACATATCCGCCACACACGAACCCATTGTGTTTGGGAGACCAAGACGCCCGTATTGCACCGCATCGCCAATGTCCCTTGTGGACAGGAAACGTAACGACAGCCTGGACTCTTACTGCCGTCCGTGAGATTTCACGAAAACGGACGCTACCGTCTCGGCCAGTTCTGTAGCTTCGTTCTCCAAACGATCGGATTCGGCCTTGAGTTCGGCGACGCGGACCATCATATCGCCCAACCTGCGTTCAGTTTCGGCATCAAACCGCGGTACCGGGACGTCACGTACGTCAACAGGATCGAGGTGCGGGATTGACGTGCCGTAAGCGTTTCGAATCACTAACGGCCGGCCGTACTTGGGATTGCCGAGCACCAACAGTAAGTAACCGGTGTGAATTTCCTCAGTGCGGGGGATGATTCGGATCAAATCATGGCTGCCGAATATGCCGTCGTGAGCCCCTGTCAGAAGAAGCACTCGTCCATTCAATCCATAGACCTGTCCTGAGCAGGCCATGATGATCCAACCGGACTTAAGCGTGTACTTTTCCCGGTTGTCCACGAGGCCTGCGTACACACGCTTGGTTACCGGAGCGTTGAGATCAAACAACTCTTCCGCGCTTCGATACGATGTGCCGTTCTCCCCGAAATAACGCCGGAAACGATTGCCGAGGGACACCTTCTCCGTCACGTCCTCCAAAGACTGAAGGGGGCGGGTCCCTGCCGAAAGAACAAGCTGTTCAATCTGCTGATAGTCCGGCCGAAAGTGTTCAGCGTCGAGACGACGGCGGGAACTGTTCAGGGACGATGCCTTCACAGTTCCGTGCACAACGCGTTCCAGAATTCCCCCTCCTGGATTAATTAGAGACTCGTACTGTGCGTTTGCCTGGGCCTCAATTGCCGCCGCTTCCCGCCGTTTCTCCAGCACGAGAGCGACCAAACGCGACGTTTTTTCCACGACTTCCGTCGAGGGCATGATGACTGGCATGAGCTGAACGTGCTCGGGCTCAAGGTGCTTGATCATGTGGCCGTACTGCGACGCGCTGGCGATGCCGTGGAACTGGGTCGTTCTCATGTACGCGTACAGCCAGCCGTAGTGATTGGCGTCCCTGGGAACTATTCGCAGCAAGTCGTGAGTGACGACGATGTTTTCGTGATGCGGGTAGACGGCTGTGATCCTGCCGACTCGGCCAGAGCAGCTCATGAGGATTTGCTCCGGACTCACATACCGGCCCGCTTCATCGGGCACATGCCCCCGCGCGAGCCACTTCCTTACTACTGGCACCGCCTCGAAGACCTGTCCAGCCGACAGGAAAGGTAGTCCTGCGCCAGCCCTGACAACGATCCCCTTCAATCGGGAAGGCTGCCACACTTCAGCAATGTCCTTCATCGTCGTCCAACCAGATGGCGCAGACTCAATAAGTTGCCGCTGGCCGTACCCGTCGGTGAGATATGAACGTGCTTCAAGCCTTCGTTGCCCAGTGGAAACGACCGACGCTAGAACAGGGGCCCACAAATCGGGGCCTTGCGTTCCAGGAGCGCTAAGTACCTCTAGACGCTCTGGAGTGACCATACCCGGTACGCCTCCGCAATCTCTGAAGTGTTGTCGTCGACCTTTCGCTCTTGGGCACGGTGAAGTTGGGCCGTCTTCCGCCCATCCACCGTCATCATCACAACGTCACTGGTCTCTTCAATGATTTCGTTGCCCTCGTCGTCCCGCACGTAAATGGAGTTGCCGCGCTTGTCATGGCCCACGTGATCGCAGATGGCCATGAAGATGTCGTAGTCGTTCATCATCCGCGAGAGCTGCTCTGAACGTACCTGATCCGCGGTTTTCCGCCGAAATACCAGGACACTTGTCTGGACGCTTGTCCCCGGCTGGAAGGTATCAGCATGAAGGTCAACGCTGGCCAGGATCTGGGTGTGATCCAGCAGCCACTGGCGGACGTAGCCCAACCCCGGGGACCCCAGAATACCGTCCGGGAGCACCATTGCAGCCACACCACTGCCTGGCTTCAGCAGCTCAACGCAGCGCTCAATGAAGAGAATTTCCGGTGGCCGGGACTTAGTCTCCGTTCCCTTTACCCAGCGGTCTGATTCTTCGTCATAAGTCCAGTGATGGCCGAGGTCAAAACGATCCAGGATGGCTGGATCGTCGATGGGTATCTTCGAGCCGAACGGCGGGTTCGTCACAATGTAATCCACCGTGCCGAAGAGCTCCCTTGCACGAAGCTCATCAGACCAGAGCGCCTGCGACGCCAGTGAGTTTGCTTGGTAAAGCCCGCCGGAACCGTCGTTGTTCATGACCATGTTCATCTTGCTGGCCTTGACGAGGCTGGGGTTGAAGTCCATCCCGATGAGGTTCCGTTCGAGGAACTTCTTCTTCCGCGCTTCTATGCTCGCGATCTTGCCGGCGTCACTGCGAGAAGTGGCGTTGACCTCAGCCTCTACCTTGGCCAAGACATGGTTCATGGCAGTAATCAGGAAGCCGCCCGTACCACAGGCAGGGTCCAAGATGATGTCACTGTCGCTCGGATCGAGCATTGAAACCATCATGGAGCAGATGTTCCTGGGCGTGAAGAACTCTCCGCGGTCCCCGCGGAGGTTGGATCCGACGATCTCCTCGTAAGCTTTGCCCTTGACATCTACATCGCTGTCAAGGAGAGCAAACATCTGCAGCTGGGAAACGATGTAGGCCAGAACCACCGGCGATAGTTCGATTTCTTCCTGTGGTTTGAAAATCTGCGGGTAATCAGCTTTGACGGCCTTGAACAGCGCGTCGATGCGCTTCTTGCTCTTCAGCGGTCCGTTTACCCCGGACCGTTCCGTAGCAGCGGCATAGAAGGTTGGACGTTCCGACTGGCGTTCGTCCTGAATCTTGCAGAATATCAGCTTCAGCAATTCCCAGAACGCGTCAGGTTTCTGCAGACCTTGGTTACCGGCAATGTAGTCGTGGGCACGCCTGAAGGCGAACAGGAGTGAATCGCTGGCAGCTGGGCGAAGCTGCTCAAATTCCGGCCGGTCCTCTGATTCAGCGTCAGCACCGAACCGTGGAATGTCCGGGACGCTTTCCATCACACGGACGCCATCCTTGACAACGGCGTGAAAGCACTCCAACTCCAGGCCATTCGTCCACATGCCGTACACGACGTTGGGGCAGGCCGCCATATAGCTCTGCAACTGGCCGACGCCCTCTTTACGGTCCGCCGGGCGGATCGATGACTTCTTGCACTCAATGAGGATTCGGGCTTCAGACTGCTCCCGTCCGCGGTTCGGATCAAATATCGCGATGTCCGCACGGACGCGGCGACTGCCGAACTTCAACGGCCACTCGATGGCTACGTCAGCCTTGGAGTACCCATACTCCCGCACAAGTGACTTGGAGATTTCCTGCCGGACATACTCTTCTGGAGTGTCGGGACGCTGGGTAACACCGTCGATGAAATCCAAGACCCTGCCTGGAGCAACGATGACGTGGGGCTCGGCGGACGGGTAAAAAAGTGGTTCTGCAGACACGTTTTCCTAGGATAAAGCGTTGGGCCTCTGGGCTTGCGACTCAGTCGCTGCCGTCTGTCTACTGTATCTGTCGCGAGGCTCACCAACCTGGACCTCCTCGGTCCAGCAACCGAAAGCCTGACGTGCCGGTCCCCTGCTCGGGAGAATACGTCCCGATTCCTTGGAAGTGGGACACACCACTTCGGGACACTCCCCCCTGTGACTTTTAGTCGGAGTTGGCGGTTAAATCGCAGTTTAGATTGGCGGTTTGTCGTCCCGCCCGGGAGCCATCAACGGGTGAGCGGCAGATCATGGGACAGCGCGCGTTGGGGGCTGACCGGTCGAGCGGCGGTATGTCTCCTGATTTATCCGTTGACTCCGCCGCTGCAGGTCTCGCCGGGTTCGGGTGTCTGCGGACCCTGCTGAAATGCTTTGATGAATGCGAACAGCCGCGGATCTGCCGGGTCTGTGACGCTTAGTTGTTTTCCCCAGGCGGTTGCTTCGATGAGGGATCCCTGTCCGGGAAAGGGACTGACCAACACGTGGCTCTGGTTGGTTGCAAGCCGGGCGAGTTTGGCGATGTCATCGGCGGGAAGCCCGGGTTGGTAGCTGATCCAGACGGCACCGTGTTCAAGGGAGTGCACTGCCCGGGTTTCCTGCACGGGCCGGTCGTAGGCTCCGCAGTTCGTCCACACCGGTGAGTGGTCTCCGCCGACGCCGGGACGTTGCGGATAGGTCACCGCGGTCTGGACGTGGTTCCTGCTCAGGCCGGCATAGCTGATGACTCCTTCGATCATGGTCGGGCCCTTCTCTGCTGACGGGGTCGGTTGACCGCTGCCGTTTGCGGTGAGCCCGTAGGTGAGCGCGCCGGCTGCGAGGAGGAGTGGCACGCCGACGGCGATCAATGGCCGCTGCAATCGGGCGGGCGACCTGGACCCTTTTGTGTTGGTGGGTGAGCGTTGCTGTGAACCGGGTGTTGTCCGGGGTTTCAT
>NZ_CP136442.1:0-155540 GCF_032764245.1 Paenarthrobacter sp. AT5 | reverse complement strand
ACCCGTTATCTGGTCAAGTGAGGACCTACGGGCCGCCGGCGTTGGCCGGGGACAGCAGATCTGACCAGACGAAAGGTGCGACGTTCAGGGGAGACGTGCCTGGAAGCTGGATGACAGTTCCCATCCTTGCCATGTGCCCGATTCCCCCATGAAACCTTTTAGCACTGCTGCGGACAGTCTAGCCGCTCCATTAGTGATAGCGGCAGGATGGACGGTCTTCCTGTTATCTAGACCGAGAATGGTGACCGAGAGCCGGACACCATGAGTGCCCTAAGTTGCTAGCGTCGGTTGGTCAGTCCCGCAGACTTGGCACGGTTACATGGCCCACAGAGTAGTTGCAGATTTTCGATGTTGTTGCTGCCGTTCAGCGCCAGCGGAATGATGTGGTCGAATTGCAGTTCGGTGGTGGTGCCGCAGTTTTGGCATCGGCCTTCGTCGCGTGCCCATATGTACTGCTTCACATCATCAGGAATTGCTCTCCGCGACGCGGAGCCTCGGGGAGCGGAACCGGCTGCGACCGTCGCTTGGGCAAGATCAATATGTCGCCTCTGTCGTTGTTCCCTGGTCACGAGCAGGGCATAGATTTCATCCGATTTCAGTCCGTCGTTTTCCCAGTAGAACTTGTTCTGGAACTGCCAGTATCTCCTGCCGCCAATCGTGACCAGTGGCATCGGCTGGCGTCGTTGCGATGCTTGGCGTTCCCTGAACTCGGTTTTCGGCATCTTGCCCAGCAGGTAGGTTTTGTTGCCGATGGCGAGGGCGATGGGCCCCTTCCGTGTCCAGAAACCGGGTCGGTGTTCGAGTCTTACATTTTCGGCCCTGCGTAGCATCCCCAAGTTCCTAGCTCTGAGCGTTTTTCCGACGGATCTGGCGTTTCTGAATATCGTGCGTTACCAAACCAAGATATCCAGGAGGCGCAGGTCAGTGAGACCGTCCAGGCGTCGGACCCGCTCCTGCTCGTTGACGTCGGTTGATTCGAATTCCCGCAGGCTTTTCCTCAGTGCAGCGAGAGAGCCGGTGGCGCGTGCGTCCAGAAGGTCATTGCGTATTGCAGTCCAGGTCCGGCGGCGCCACCCAAATTCCGGGTACTCGGATCGGAGAGCTTTGGCGGCAGGGTTATAAGCACGGCGGACATGGCTGTCGAGAATCGGGTACAGACTCGGCTGCTTCAGGTGCAGGACTTTGGAGATCTTTGCGAAGTTCACGCCTTTGGGTGCGCGTTCGGCGAAGTGCCAGTACAGATCCGTCATGGTCGGGAAAAGACCGTTGCTGTCGGGGTCGGCGTCGGCAAGATCAGCCTTCGACTGGATCCAGGGTGCGGTTTCAGCGGTTTCCATGAAGAAGGCCAGTTCGTTATTGGTGATCCGTGAGCTGATCTTCCGTGTCCGTCTCACTTCCTCGGCCGTCAGGTTTGCCGGTTCTCCTGCACCTACCAGGTCGAATGCCATGGGTGTCTTGCGGGGGTATTTCACCATGATGTCCATTGCCTCTTGGAGGCTTCGGGCGTCGCCGGCCACCTTGATGGCCGTTGTCGTGGATTCGTTCATAGCGGCCGTCCTTCGGCTGTTAGGGAGGGTCTAGGCAACGAGTTTGGCGTAAACGACGTAGTTGTCGTCGAATTCTCCGGTTGCAGGGTCGTAGCCGTCGCAGGTGATCAGGCGCAGTTCGGAGCCTTCGGTATTGCCGTAAACGCTCTGCGTGGGGAACGCGTTCTTTGCGTATTGCTCGCCCCGGTCGAACACGAAGACTGCTGTGGTGCCGTCTTCGCGGGCGACTTCGATAGTGTCCCCGGCCTTCAGTTCCCGCAGCTGGGCGAAAACCCCGGGCCCGCCTCCGTAGGAGTTCACGTGTCCGAGGAGTACTGCCGGTCCGCGCTCCCCCGGTGTGGGCGAGTGTGTGTACCAACTGGCCGGAGCGCCGGGATCCCCGGGAGGCACTTCAAGGGAACCGTTCTCCTGCAGTCCGAGCCTGAGCAGGTGCGACTGCGCGCCGATCGAGGGAATGGTCACGGATACGGGTGCGGACGCCTCCATGACAGGCAGATGCGCAGGCCCGGAGGCCTCGGCTGCCTGGGCGGCGTATCGAGCAGTGGTGGCGGGGTGGGGATCTGGCCATCCGGGGGAGGTGTTGATATGCTGAAAGTAGCCTCTATATTGTCCTGTCATTCTGTCAGCTTTACATAACGTGCATTATGGGTTTTTCGGACAGCTGCTGGGGGAGTTCCGCCGGAGCATAATGTCCGTTCTCATTGCAGTTGTCAGTTTTCGCATCCAACGTGTCAGCTGACGGTTTCGGACTGTTTCTCAGTCAAGTTGTCAGCGTGCCGTTGCCCGCGCTGCGTCCGGCGAAACTGCTGAGCCACGCACACTTCAAGCCCATCGTTGATTTACGGAACTGACAGGTTGGATGAGAAATAATCCACCAGATTTCTCTCATCCAACCTGTCAGTCCCCAGGTCGCGACTGACAACTACTTTGAGAACGGACACATAAGCTCACACCCTGAAGGATGGATGAAGCCTTGAATTGAGCGTTCGGTGGCGTCGGCGCCGTCTTGAAGTGCTTGTGGCATGAGGTGCCCGTAGATCTGTTCGGTGGTCCGCACGGATGCGTGACCGAGCCGGCGTGAAATGGCGAACAGTGGCATTGCGCCGTCCTGGATGAGCCAGGAGGCGTGCGTGTGACGCAGGTCGTGGATCCGTGGTGACTTCGTCAGCCCGTTGGTTTGGGCTGCTTGTACGGCTGGTACCCAGTGGTGTTGCCAGAACGGCTTGTGGCCGATGCGGCCCCCTGTAGCGGTGGTGAAAACCAAGTCAGTGCCCGTCCTGACGGAAAGCAGCGGGCGGAGAAGGTTTGCAAGACTGGCGTTGATCCCGATCGTGCGTTTTCCCGCCCCGGTTTTGGTGGGTCCTAGGTAGTAGCCCGACTGTCCGTCCCGTTTCCACGCCTTGTTGATTCGCGCGGTGGGCACGCGCGATGTCAAGTCGATGTCGGCGGCTTGGAGGGCGGTCGCTTCTCCGAATCTGGTGCCTGTCATGACGAGGAACTGCACAAATACTGTGTAGTTCCGGTTCATGCCGTCGAGGAGCAGGAAGAATTCTTCAGGTGTCAGGAACCGGGCGCCGTCGTCCACGCGGTCGAGCGCTGGCAATGGCACGCCCCGGCACGGATTTCGGGTGATGTACTGGAGTCGTTCGGCAGTATTCATGGCCGCCGATAACAGTCCATGCATGTTGTGGATGCTTTTAGGCGCGATGCCTTTGGAGCTCAGGCCCTTGATCCACTGGATGATCTCGCGGTAGCCGAAATCCTCAAGTGCAATATGGCCTATGGCATGGCGAATGTGCAGGTCGAGCATGCGCTGGTAGGTGGCGACCGCCCCGGAGGCCGGCCGGATGAGCAGATCGATATGTTCCTGAACGACTTCGGCAACAGTCAGAGACCCGGGCCGGCCGCGCGGAGACTCGGGTTCCGGAGGTCGGTTGTGGCACTGGAGATATTCGAACAGGCTGATGGCTTCCTGCTCAGAGCCAACGGTCAGGCGTCGTTGGCGCTGAGTCCCGAGCTCACGCCAACGTACTGAGTGTGCGAGGGACCCGTCCCAGCGGAGCCGGGTGCTGATGCTGACCACGAGGGAAGGCTACGCCTGCCTGTCCTGGCTTCCAAGAGCTGCTCTGCAGCTGGCATGTCCTTCTCGGGTCTCGAACCGCCTGGAAAACCTGCGCTGATACGGAATCGCCGTCGGTTTGCGCGGCATGCGCTCTTGAAGGCCGGCGTGACTATCGCGGCACCATGTGCTCTGAGATCATGTCGGCAGCATCCGGCAAATCGATGGTACCCGCGGCGACCCCAACGACGAGTTCGAAGCCCTCATCCGTGGTGAAGTCATGCCGGTATCCGTTGACCCAGAGCAGCAGCACCATGAGCGTCCATGCGGTTCTTTTGTTTCCGTCGAGAAGTGGGTGGAACCGGGCGACGGACTCCAGCAGTGCAGCTGCCTTCAGGCCAAGGTCCGGATAGGCTTCTGCACCCATGACCGTTGTTGCCGGCCTGGCCAGTGCGGAGGCCAACAACCCAACGTCCCGGATATGGAAGCCGTACCGATCAACGACCTGAAGGGCGTCCTCAATATCCAGGTATGCCGTCACGCGTCCTCAAGCCGCGTCAGCAGTTCAGCATCATGGCTCAGGACGAAATCAAGGCCTTGGCTGATTTCCCGTCGGCGCGCATGCCGTTGCAGGACCAACTCGGCCCCTTGCAGCAGCAGCGCGGACTTGGACGTGTGCTCCTCGGCGGCCAGCTTCTCCAGTCGACGATCGAGGTCCTCAGGGACGCGCAGATTCATAGCCATTACATCATGGTACCAAAGCGGTACCAACGTAGATTCCCGGCAGGATCAGGGGATGGGGCGAATTGATTCATCTGATGAGATACGCAGACTATTACTTTACATAAGGTCAATTATCGGCGCTCGAAAACGGCCGGGGGAGACGCCGCGGAAGGGGTTGCATTCCGGCGTAACCGCAGCGCTTTTCGCCCGCTAATCACGTGCTTGAACCTGGGCTGCCAGCGCCTGGTTCAAGGCCGGAATGTCCAGGAACTCCGGATCAAAAGGTTCAGCCGAGCCGGTGATCTCCGCCACCCATTCCGAGTGCTCGGCGTGGTCCGGATGAGCCGGGTCTGCCAGTGCCTCCAGGATCTCTGCATACCCTGGGAATCCTCCGGAGTCTTCCAACGGGCCGCGGCGGGCGCCGCCGGCCACTCTGGCCAGCGGGGCGCCTTCCTTCGCAGGATATTGCGCAACGAGCTCAAGCCGGTGCAGCCAGCTGTCGCCAAAGTCGTATTCATAAAAGGCTGCGCCACCGCCCATGTCCAGCAATTGGCCAAGGGACATCTTTTCCTCTGGCCTGTCATCCGGTTCGTTGCACTCCCGCCGTGGAAGCCACTGCAGAGTCTCAGGAATTTCACCGTCCACCGGTCGCAACGGCGCAAAGGGGTCACCGGCTGTAAACCTGTGCAGGTGCATGTCCTCCCACCCAAAGGTAGTTTGCAGGACCCTGTGTGCCTGATCCAGAGTCAAGGAGCCGCTGACCTCCAGCTGGCGCCAGATTTTTGGTTCGATGTCGGCCAGCTCCACGCGAACCCCCAGTATCGACCCCGGCTGCCCGCACATCTCGGTAGAAGCGTTCTCCATGCAGGCCATTCTTACAGCCCGCATTTCGGCCCCAAAGACGCTAGCCTCTCCCCTGCCATCAAACTTCAGCCTTACAAAACGTGGGTTATCTGTATTTCGGAACGACCATAGGCTCCGGCCGCACGCGGAAAGAAACCGGTCTATTTTGACGCTGCGTATCAGGGCGAAGTGGCGGGAACGCCCAGCGCTCAGATGAAGGACCAGCTCAGGCTGTGCACTCCGGTCCGTTGTCGTCCGCGGATTGCTGCCTGACTGGGCCGAGTGCATGTTGCTGGACGCGACGGGTGCCGTCGCCGAATTCTTCCCACGTCCAAGATGAAGTCTTGATGTGCTCGGTTGGATCGTGGCTCCACGTCGAATTCCAGGTGGCTACGTATCCGGCCTCGTCGCCCTACACCGGCGGGACCTCCGGGCACCTGTGACCCTCCTGCCAATGCCTGGCGACAGTACTTTTGGGCAACTGCAATGCCGCCGCCACCTCCCGAATCGTCATGCCCTGCTCGCGTCCATCGTAGACAGCCATGTGAAGCACTTCCGACTCGACGGCTCATACAACGCTGGCCTGAGCCCGAGCTGCCCGAAATGCTTCCGATGAGCTGACGAACGACATAGCTTCCTTCCCTTGTCCCACGGTGGGACAGTACTACTGTCCCAGTGGGACAAGGGAAGCAACCACGCCACTAAGGTCTTGATCCCGCACCCTGCAGCGGTAGGCCGAGAAGGTGAACCGGTTGAACGCTACAGCAACCCTAGTTGTCGCTATAGCCCAGAACCGTTTCGTTTCGGTTCCTTCTGGAGTCGGGACGATACGGGATAGAACTGGGCCCGGTATCCCCCAGGAAACGCCGGTGCGGGCGAGCTGGCCTAATCTGTTTTCATGGCTGAATGGTTCTCTGTCGCAATCGCGGCTCTCTCCCTAGTCGTTGCGGGCTTGGCGTGGATTAGTTCGCGTAAGGCCAATGACATCGCCAGGGGCGCAAACGCGCGCGCCGATCATGCTAACGCCATAGCGGAATCGGCATTGGAAGACGCTAGGCGGGCCCGCCTCGACATCGTGTGGGATGAGGCAATACGCGCCCTAAACGACTTAGTGACATTCGATTTCGCCGGATCGTCCGAGGCTGTGGGGCCGAAGCTTGTGTCGGCCCGTACAAGCTTGCAGATGCTCGCGGACAAGCTAGACGGCGACGCGGTGGGAAAGTGGCTGCAGGCAGACTGGGCTACGGCAAACCTGTTCATGCGGGAGGCACTCGAAAAGAAGGTCGATAAGCGCCGTGCCGACTACGTCGAGGCCGTATTAGAAGCAAACTCCACTGCCGCCGCTTGGTTGGTTGGCATGATCAACAACATCAGGTTTGCCCGGCTTGGCGGTGTTTCCGAGGACGTAATCGAGCGCCTGCAGCGCAACGCCGTTGAACATGCTGAGGACATTAGGAAGCGCAACAACTGGCCTGAGGACTCATGGCTGCCTGAGACTCTGCAACCGTTGCAGGACGACCGAACCCTCTAACCAGTAAACCAGAGGCAAGGTCGCACAACTCCCCCAGGGATCCAGAAGCATCCGTGTATGCGGACCCAGGGGTAGGTCACACCCAACCTGGCATCTTTTGCTTGACGGAATATAAGTTATCGGCGTTCCGGCTTTGCGCAATTGCGCTCTGATGCGCCACTTTTGCATCCGTACGTGGACAAGGACACCTGCACGGCGGCAACGAGCCGTTACACAGTGGGTATTCTTTGGGATGCACTTTCGAATCGCCTTGGGGACCGCTCCTCATTGGTCCCCGCACCCGTCCTAAGGACCCCACAATGCAGACAGTCACTCTTGGGAGCTTCAACAGCAAAGACACCGATTCCGTAGTGGACCTTTGGACCATTTGTGGCCTTGTACGTCCCTGGAACGATCCCCGAAAAGATATAGAGCGGAAACTCCAGGTGCAGCCAGAACTCTTTCTGGTGGCACATGACGGACTGCGGGTGGTCGGCACGGCCATGGCTGGTTATGACGGGCATAGGGGCTGGATCCACTACTTTGCTATCCACCCCGAACAGCAAGGCCGCGGGCTGGGCCGCCGCCTTGTTCAGGATATCGAGCAGCGGCTGGGTGCTTTGGGTTGTCCCAAGATCCATCTGAACGTCCGCAGCAAAAATGAAGCGGCAGCAGATTTTTGGCGTGCCGTCGGATTTGAATCCAGTGACTCCCTGACTTTCGCCAGGCGCCTCATTACCGACTGATCTTTCCGGGACGGCTCCCTCGACTGCGTCTGGTTATGTCCACCCCAAGGGGTTGCGAATCATGAAACAACGGTAAAGAGCCGCGGATGAGTGGTGGCGTAGCGGCATTGTCCAGTCGCTGCGCCGGTCACCGGGACCTCGGCCAACGAGCATGCACGCCCAGGCATCAGGGCGTGCATGCTGTACCTTCTCGTCGCCGGAGACAGTCCCTGTCCGGGTCCGCCTATTCCGGCCGCAGCGGGGGCGCTGGCCTGTGCCGCGGTTCGCGAAGGCAAGGTAGCCGCAGCCAGTATTCCTGCAGCCACCAGCAGCCCGGCCGCGACGGCAAGCACGCTGCCGTATCCGGTGATTAGTTGGGCTTCCTCCGTAAGGGCCGAATGCCGGCTGCTGTTGCTGACCGTCGCAGCGACGCCCGCCAGAACTGCCAGTCCGAGGGCAACACCGATCTGCTGTGCGGAGTTGAGCAGTGCAGAGGTAATTCCGGCCTCGGTGTCCTTCTTGTGATATACGACGGACTGGGCCCCAGATGCGGGAAAAACGGGGATGCCCAATGGCTTGGGCCATCGGTGGCAGTTGGTCCCAGGTTTCTAGAGCCCGAACGCGCTTCCGTGGCCATGTTCGAACACGAGGTTGGTCTGGGTACCTGCGACGGCAGGATTCGATGACAGATGGTCCAGTACGAATTGACGGATGTGCTCGGTGTTCTTGGCCGTGATGTGGATCAGGAAATCGTCCGAACCGCCAAGAACGAAGAATTGCTTGATCTCGGGCAGGTCCCGCAACTCGCTTCCGAAGGCATTCATCAAGTGCCGGGCACCGGGCCTGAGCCGCACACTGACCAGGGCCTGGAGGGGCAGGCCCATCGCTTCGGGTGCGACTTCGACGGTGAACCGCTTGATTACCCCCGAGTCTTTGAGCGCTTTGAGGCGGGCAAGACAGGTTGACGGCGCAAGTCCGAGAGCCTCCGACAACGACTGGTTGGTACGCCTTGAATTATTGGAAAGCAGGCCCAGAAGCTTCTGGTCGACTTCGTCCAACGTCACCTGTTGCAGTTTCTGCGAGTCCGACACGCTGTAACGCTCCTCACATTGTGGAAATTGTTCATTTGTTTTCATTCTGCCGCAGATCCTGCGAGCTCCGCTCATGTTTCCGCATTTTCTGTCATTCTTTTGCCCACAAGCATCAATCCCGTCAGAAAGCACGAGTCATGATCATCTCCGTTCCCAAGGAAATCAAGAACAACGAGTTCCGCGTTGCCATCACTGCCGCCGGCGTCCACGAATTCAAAGCAAACGGCCACGACGTGCTCGTGGAAACCGGCGCCGGCGCCGGCTCCGGCATCAGCGATCAGGAGTACGCCCTTGCTGGAGCCGAGATCGTTCAAACCGCAGATGAGGCCTGGGCTAGGGCCGACATGGTGATGAAGGTCAAGGAACCCGTGGCATCCGAATACCGGCACTTCCGTGAGGGCCTGCTACTTTTCACCTACCTGCACCTTGCAGCGGAACCCGCACTGACCCAGGCGCTTGTCGAATCCGGTGTCACCGCCATCGCCTACGAGACGGTCCAGGAAGGCCGGGCACTGCCGCTGCTCGCCCCGATGTCCGAAGTGGCCGGCCGGCTCTCCGTCCAGGTCGGTGCGACCTCGCTGATGGCACCCGCTGGCGGCAAGGGTGTGCTGCTCGGCGGCGTTCCGGGCGTCCGTCCCGCCAAGGTTGTCGTCCTCGGTGCAGGCGTCGCCGGCACCAACGCCGCGGCCATGGCGCTCGGCCTCGGCGCCGACGTGACCATCCTGGACATCAACATCAACCGGCTGCGCGAACTGGACGCCCAGTACCAGGGCCGCCTGAAGACCGTAGCGTCCAACTCATACGAGATCGAAAAGTCCGTTATCGACGCTGATCTCGTCATCGGCTCCGTCCTGATCCCGGGAGCGAAGGCACCCAAGCTCGTGACCAACGACCTCGTGGCCCGGATGAAGCCCGGCTCGGTGCTCGTTGATATCGCCGTGGACCAGGGTGGCTGCTTTGAAGATACCAACCCCACCACGCACCAGGAACCCACGTACAAGGTCCACGACACCATTTTCTACTGCGTGGCAAACATGCCGGGTGCCGTCCCGAACACGTCCACTTACGCGCTGACCAACGTCACGCTCCGCTACGCGGTAGCCCTTGCGAACCACGGCGTCAAAGGCGCTTTCGACCGGCTTCCAGCTCTCGCCGGCGGTCTGAACGTGGCGGCAGGCAAGGTGACCCACAAGTCGGTCAGCGATGCCCACGGGCATGACCTCGCCGACTGGCAGGACCTCGTAACGGTCTAAGGCATCGGCCGTGTCTGCCCGATAGAAGGCAGACACGGCCCGCTTCACAGAAAGGGAAGCATCGAATGGCATTTCACCTGCAGCCCAAGTGGCAGCCGCTGATTGGCCAGCTGGTCATTGTTAAACTTCAGGATCAGGAGATCCGGCGCGGAGTTGTCGATGCAGTCACCGACGATGATCAAATTTTGTGGCTCGACAGTGACGGGGCTGAGCCCCGCCGGCTATTTCACCGGGCAGACGGTTTCAACGTGTGGGT
This sequence comes from Paenarthrobacter sp. AT5, assembly GCF_032764245.1. Lineage (NCBI taxonomy): Bacteria > Bacillati > Actinomycetota > Actinomycetes > Micrococcales > Micrococcaceae > Paenarthrobacter > Paenarthrobacter sp. AT5. Next base: position 145,533 of record NZ_CP136442.1, on the reverse strand, counting down.
CGACTACAAGTGGGAAACCGATAGGTTCAGCCGTTGCCCTGACTTCCAGCGGGAGGCTGCATCATGAGGGGCGGGCAGTCCAACGCGGCTGGATACGTACAGCGTCGGGAGCGGCTCCACAGTGATGATGAATTGTCGGCAGCCATCACCCGGCTGCGTTCCCAACGGGGCCACAGTGAAGCGTCAGGTGTTCTTGTCACCTGGCACGGCCCCTGGTCCTACACCCTGGAGCTCTGCCACCAGATTCCTCCCGGGCTCGTATACGAGTGCATCGCGTCTGAACGACTGAACATGGCACGATAATTCAGGCCCGGCCGGACTGGCCCCGCCCATCAGCGCTCCCCCAGCAGCTCTCAACCTCAACGACCGTCCTTTCCGATGGGCGCCAGGCACACGGTCCGCGCGAATGATGTGCCCGCAGTACATGTCGATCATCTGAGCCGCCACGAAAATGGTCGAAGATGAACAGCCGGCAAGCCCCTCCCCTACCTGGTGTGTCAGAGAGCGGGGAGCGCCATCGACCCTGTGCAACCTGGCAACGACGAAGGAAACCTGATGTCCGAACTCACTGTTGAAAGAGCAGATCTCGGCATGGCATGGGCGGTCAAAGACAGCTTTGTCCGCTATGTGCAGTCCATGCATGACGGACGCATACTCCTGCGTGACGGTGCTGCCGTGACCAATACCCGGCAGTTCTATTTCCCGTTCAAGAGCGTGGACCAGTCTGACAGTGACCACTTTGTGCTCCGGTTCGGTGGAGACGCCCGCTTCCTCGCCCATCACGGGCTTATGTCGGTCGCAATTTGCAACCCCAAAATTGAAGCCGGGCTGGACGGGGCATACCTGTTCATCGATCAAGGAAACGAGACGGTGCAACTCGCCCATCTGCGTTTGCCGGCGGTGTCGGTGGAAGACGGCGTCACCATGTGGGCGAATGTCCAGGTATCGCTGACCAGCGCAGGCGCGGCTGTCTTTGCAGACAGCTACTCAGCCGGAGAGACACTGGCTCCGCTGACCATGAGAGCACCATCTTCCGTGAAAGTACCGTGACGCAGGAGTTCAATTTACCCAGGAGCTCAAAACATACCTGGCGCATCCGGCCACGACGGATATGGCGTGTTCCTGCCCCCCTTGGAATCGGGGGCAGGAGACGCGGCGCCGGATGTCCAGGACACGCCCAAGCCGCAAGGGCAGCGCCGCGCCACACCACTTGGTCTACTGGGAAGCCACTGTAGCGGTCGTACGGACCAGGTGGGCGAAGCGTCGCGCCAGTGCCTCGGTATGCTCCCTCACAATCTGGTCTTGATTCTCGAACGCCTGCATCCCGCGCCCTGCCCGCTCCATAGCAACCGCGTCATTCTCGTCGACGAGGGACAACCACTGGCGGTAGACTGCCGGCGACAGTTCAGGGTGAAACTGCACTCCCCACGACATCTCGCCTATCCGGAAAGCCTGGTGCGGATACTGGGCGGTCATCCCGAGCCAGACCGCCGAAGGTGGCAGGTGGTCGATCATGTCCCCATGCATTGCCCCTGCGCAGAAAGGGCCCGGTAACCCGGCCATCAAGGGATCCTCGGCCGCCTCCGCCCGTAACGCTACCTCTACGACGCCCGCTTCGAGGCCCTGGTCGCCCCTGGTCACGGTTCCGCCGAACGTTTGTGCCATCAGCTGAGCTCCGAGGCAAATCCCAAGTGTGGGCTTCCTGTGGCTGGCAGCAGCTGCCATAAGGCTGCGGATGTGAGCAAGCCAGTGATAGACATGGTCGTCCAGCGAACTCATGTCTCCGCCCAGGACCACCAGGGCGTCCTCCTGGAGTATTTCCGGGATCACGTCGTCATTGAAAGGCTGGACAATTCTGGTGGTTATACCCTCGTCGTGCAGCCACAGACCGAGACGGTCGATCGGGCAATAGGGATCCGGCTGTATGACGAGGGCCTGCAAAGTGCCGGTGCCCCGGGAAAGATCTGGCTGGTAGGTCATGCTCGAAATCCTTATCGGGCGATCGAAGTTTCCAATACTTCAACGTAGCGAACAGCATCGCCGCCACAGCAGTGCCATTTGCACATTGAGATCCGAATGTGTGTGCTTGCAGAGCTGAGACTTTGGAGCTTCGGTTGGCTGGGGTCGACTCTATTCACACCATGTGACGATCCTTGAACAGGACTCAGTTTGGGCGGCCGTTGCCGTCACTGAAGAACCGCGCCCTGGCCTTCCCGCACCGCCAATCGTGCGGCAATGCCTGTGGGGAGCCAGTCACCGGCTTCTTCGAAGGAATGACCGATGAGCTGCTCTACGCGCTGGAGGCGTTGCCGGAGCGTGTTGCGGTGGATATGCAACTTGGAGACCGTGTCCGCAATGGATCCCTTGTTGGATAGCAGCATGGCAACTGTTTCGGCCAACTGGGTTCCATTTTCCGCGTCGTAGCGCATGAGGGACCTGAGTTCAGCGAGCACGTCCTTGATCTCCGCAGACATCCCTTCCCCTACGAGCGGCATGTCCTGCAGATGTTCTATTTCGCTGAAAGAGGTGACCCGTCTCCCGGACGTCCTGGCAACTAGTTCTGTCCATGCCAGTGCGGTCTCGGCGTCGGAAAGCGCAGGCTGCAGGGAAGCGACATCGCGGGCCACCGGACCGAGGCCGGCGAAGGCTGAGACGCCGCGGTGTTCGTCGAGCTCAGAAAGAGTTGTCTCCAGCTTCGCCTTGATCTCCTCTCCCGTACCGGAGGGGGTATCGATAAAGAGCAGGCTGAGGGGTCCCTCCGTGAAGACGAGGGACCGTGGGCCGGCCAGTTCCTGCAGGTAGGGGGCAATGCGCCTAGACACGGCATCCGAGTCGAATTTCAGCCGTTTCACCCGTACCAGGACAGGCAGTGTGCGGCCCTTTGACCAGCCTGACTCCTCCAGAATGCGGGCGAATGTGCTCGTGCCGACGCTACGGAGCAGGCGTGAAGCATGGGAGGAACCTACCGATTCCAGTTCTACTGCTTCAAACAGGGCGGCCAGTTGGGAGCAAATGGCGCTGAGTCGGTCAAGTTCCCTGGCGGAATAGCGGCGTGGACGGTAGCAGGTGACGATGCCCCGGGTGCTCGTCAGGCCGAAGGAAACAGATATCCGCTCATGTCCGGCGAAGTTGGATTCGATAAATTCGGAGGTTGCTGTTCGTGAGTGAGTGGTTCGAACCACTGTTCCGCTTCGCTCGCCCTTGTCCATTGCGATGGCAGTGGGCGGGGATGTGGCTGGACCACGACCGAAATATTCGATGACGCAACCGTCGGAGCTCATGTGCTTGAGGATCGACTGGGCGGCCACTTGAGCGCATTGCAGAACCGAAGTGGCGGAGTTGATCGGGAAATCTACAAGGAAATGTGCTGCTGCAGACTGACGCCGCAAGTCGTCAACAGTCTCAGCCTGCAGCAGGCCGCTGGCAAGCAGCATGCCCACCTCGTCGGCAATCAGCTTTGACTCCCAGGTGAAGGTTTCCTCGGCATACGACCAGAGGCTGAATACACCCAGGAGCGTCCCGGTCGGAGCCACGATCGGGACTACCAGCATCGAGTTGAAATCTTCTTCCTGCAGTTCGCTGATGCTGACGAACCGCGGATCCTGCTGAATGTTTTTGTTAAGGACAACTGACTGCCGGGTAAGCCCCACCCAGCCGGTTACCCCCTCGCCGAGGCGAAGGGTGACCCTTCCAACTTGCTGGCTCTGCACTCCAGCGGTACCTGCACGCATAACAAGAACTTGTTCCTGTTCATCCCACAGGTAGACGAAAACCCCTGCTGAGTTTGTTGCCCTGGCAACCAGGTCCACTGCCCTTTGAGCAAGCGCGAGCGGATCGGGTCCTTCCATCATGAGCTGCGTGAGCTCGGACAGGGTATCTGCCCGGAGCTCTGCTATTTGGAGTTTTTGGCGATAGTCAGCCGGCAGGACCTCGTTCGGTTGCGGGGCCGCGGGCTCAGCAGGGGTATTCATCTTTTCAGCTTAGGAGGCTCATGCCCATGGAGGCCCGACTGAACTGCCTTGGCGCGTTGACGCCAATCCAGGCCGTCTCCTCCTCCGCGGATCCGATCCGGTACAAGGCGGCGTTGCGTTCCTCGGCAGCGTAGACCTGCACAAGTTCGCCTTCCGGCGGAAGCATGCCGTGTACCTGGACCTTTCGACCGAACTGTTCCGTCCATCCGTACGGAGCCTGTTCCAGTTCCGTGGATTCGAAGCCGGCGAAGTATTCAGCGAGGGCTGCACCGTGCCGTTGGGCCTGGGTCCAACTCTCGAACCGCCGAAACGTTCCGTCCTCGGCCTGCCGTGCCGAAACGTCTCCGATAGCGAAGATCCCGTCAGCGATTTCACCGCTGGTCAGCAGCGCCTTCCCGTCGGCAGTGCAACGGACTCCGTTGGAAATGTCGAGGTCGCTGTAGGTCAGCCATTCGGTATTGGGCCGGGCGCCGACAGCGCTGATAACAAGGTCGGCGTGCAGGTCCAGGCCGCTGACCTGGACTGTCCATGCGGCATCGGTTTTCTGAATGGACTCCACAGCAACTCCAAAGTGGGTTACAACACCTGCCTGGTGCATCCATGCCTTTGCTTCTTCCCCCAGATGTCCTGAAAAGAAGCGCTGCATTGGCTGCGGAGCCAGATCCACCACGGTGACGGCAAGCCCACGCTGGGCCAGTGTAGATGCGAGTTCCGCACCAATGGTTCCGGCGCCGATGATGATCGCACTGGCAGCTCCTGCATCCACGGCATTGCGCAGGGCCAGGGCGTCCTCGGCTGTTCTCAGGCTGAGAACGCCTGCGGGCTCATTCGGCAGCCTGATGGAACCGGCTCCGGTTGCGATGACGACCGCATCAGCCGCCACTTCTCCGAGCTTGTCCAGCAGAACAGTCCGCCTGTCAGGGAGCAGCCCGATTGCCTTTGCGTTGAGGATCGGCGTAGCCTCCGGCCACCACTCGGCCGGTTCAACGGAACCAGTGCCCAGAAGAAACTGCTTTGACAGCGGAGGCCGGTCGTAAGGCGCGTTCGGGTCTGAATCTATGACGATAAATTCGCCTGCAAAGCCGAGCTCACGGCTGCGTTCAATCAGCATCGCCGATGCAACCGAAGCGCCAATGATCGCGACCCGGTCTGGCAGATGTGTCACGACGCCGAAACCTCTGAGGCTTTCTCGCCGGCCTCGGTCGATTCCCGTTCAAGGATTGCCCGTTCAGGGCAATTCCGGATGGCTTTGCGCACGTTCGGTTCGTCGCCGCTGTTTTCGCGGCCAGGAATGACGTGGGCGTAGCCTTCCTCGTCGATCTCAAATGTTTCGGGTGCCAGCGCCCAGCACCGGGCGTGGCCCTGGCAACGACCTCCGTCGACCCAAAGTTCTCCCATAGTGATCAAGCTCCAATCTTGAGGGTAAGCGGGCCGACACCGTGCCACGGCTCGTCATCATTCGCCCGTTCAAAGTGAGGCACAGCCTTCAGGAATTCCTCCATGGCAATAACCATCTCGGCGCGGCCAAGGTTCGATCCAAGGCACCGGTGGATACCTCCGCCGAAGGCCAGATGGCGGTTGTCTTCACGGTCAATCTTGATTTCATTCGGTTCTTCGTAGACCTCAGGGTCACGGTTGCCCGCACCGAAGACGAGCACAACGCGTTCGCCGGCCTTGATCTCCTGGCCACGGACAACTGTGTCTGCTTTTGCCGTGCGGGCCATGGCCTGAACCGGAGAAAGCGTCCGCAGGAACTCCTCTGCAGCCGTGGGAATCAGGTCCGGGTCTTCACGCAACTGCTGCTGGGCCTGCTGGTTGCCCGCAAGGTACCAAAGAGCGGAACGGATCGCCCAGGCGGTCGTGTCCAGCCCGGCCAGGAAGAGCAGGTAGCAGTACGACAGCAGCTCTTCACGCGTGAGCTTCCGTCCCTTCACCTCCGCCTTCAGAAGCTGGGTGATCAGATCATTGCTGGCCTCTGCTTCCGGTCCGGCCTTTTCCCGTTCGTCGAGAAGGCGGTCGAAGTAGTCGTTGAGCTCACGTCCTGCCGCGTACGCCGTTTCCGGATGGGCGGTGCGCTCATAGATGATCTCGTCGATCCACCGGTCGAAAATCGGCCAGTCCTGCTCCGGATATCCGGCCAGGCGGCTAAAGATGATTGTCGGCATCGGACGGGCGAGCTTGGCCGAAACGTCCACGACCTCGCCTGCCTCAAGGACCTCCTGGCAGAGCTGCCGGGCGGTCTCCCGCATTCCCGGGCCCAGCTTGGAAACATTCATGGGAGTGAACATCGGCAGCAGGATCTTGCGGAAGTCAGCGTGGGTCGGCGGATCGATGTCGATCGGGATAAGGGGGACATCGGTGCCGAAGGCAGGGAGGAGCATGGAGGGACCGACAGCGAAAGTGTCAGGATCCTGCTCTGCATTGAAGATGTCTTCGCTCTTGGTGATGTACCAAAAGCCCCCGTACTTGTCGCTGTGACCGACAGGACCGTTGGCGAGCATGTCCTGGTAGTCGTCGAAAATGTTGTCGAGTGCCCGTCCGTGGAAGTCAAAGTCTGACTTGTTGTGGCTGAGCCCGCGCTCGGTTTCTGTGCTCATGAGAATTGCTCCTGAAGTAGTTGCTCTGACTGTGTGTGCGCCGCGGCCTTCTCCACGAGATCCACGAAGAGAGCCTTCTGGGCTTCGTCATAATCGACCATGTGTTCGGGATGCCACTGCACCCCGATCAGGCTGGCATCATCGGCTTCGATTGCCTCGATGACGTCGCCTTCCCGTCCCACAATGCGAAGGCCCTTTCCGAGCCTTCCCAGGCCCTGGTGGTGGTAGCTGTTCACGGGAATGGTCAGGCCTTTGGCGATCCGGGCAAGTTCGGAATCAGGTTCCAGTTGCACCCTGTGCCATGGTTCGTGTGAAGGGTTGTCCTGCCAGTGCCCTCGGTCCGGGCTTACTTCCTGGACTAGGGTTCCGCCGCGAATGACGTTGACAAGCTGCATTCCCCGGCAGGTCGCCAGGACGGGTATGCCACGGAGCATGGCTTCGTTGTAAAGCTCGATCTCGAAATCGTCCCTGATATCGCAGACGTCATAGACCGTGTCGATCGGGTCCTCGCCATACAGCCGGGGGCTGATGTCGCCGCCGCCGGTGAGGATGAGCCCGTCGAACCCTTCAAGCGCCGCATCGGGGATTGTTGCCGTGGACGGAAGAATGGCAGGACGGCCGCCTGCGGCAAGGACGCCGTTGGCGTAGGCCATGTTCTGGACCGTAGAAGGCATCGGGCCAAAGGCGGTATCGACGGTTTGCCGAGCCGCTGAAATGGCAATAAGGGGCGCCCTCATGTCAGTAAACCAGCCAACCACCGTCGACGTGGATGGTGGTACCGGTCACCCAGCTGGCCCCGTCGCTGGCCAGGAACGCGACTGCGTTGGCAACGTCGGACGGGCGGCCGATACGTCCGAGCGGCGTACGGTCGAGGAGGAACTTTACGGCCTCCTGGTTCTCCAGCACGGACTTGGTGAACGGGGTCTCGATGAAGCCCGGCGCAACAGCATTGACGCGGATCTTGGAAGCCGCGGTTTCGATGGCCAAAGCCTTCGTGAACATCAGGAGCGCACCCTTGGAAGCGTTGTAGTGCACCTGGGGGTGCCCGCTGCTGGCGATGACGATGTGGGCCTCAACTGAGGTGATGTTGACGATGGCGCTGGTTGAATCGTCGCCTCGGGCGGCGGCGCCCTTCTCCAGCAGCGGACGTGCAGCCTGGCTGACCAGGAACGGGCCTGTGGAGTTCACCGCGAAGACCTGGTCCCATTCGGCAACGCCGAGGTCATCGAAGTTGCTGCCCTTGACGATGCCTGCGTTGTTGACGAGGGTGTCGAGCCGGCCGAACTTGGCGTCTATCTCGGCCATGCCGCTGCGGACCGAGGCTTCGTCGGCAACGTCCATAACAACGGGAACCATTTCCGGGTGCTGGCCAACCAGGCGCTCGAGCGCGGCTTCGTCACGGTCGAGGGCAACGACGGTGGCGCCCTCCTTGAGCAGCTTTTCTGCGATGGCAAGGCCGTTTCCGGATGCGGCTCCGGTGACTGCAGCGATCTTTCCGGGGTGAGTAGTCATTGGGTGTTTCTTCTTTCTTGTAAGGAAAACGGTGTATTAAACGCTTGTTAGCGCGGCACTGGGCGCTAGATTCGTTCCAGGTAACGTGCGATTTCGAAGTCGGTGACACTGGTCTGAAGCTTGCGGAGCTCCCAGCGCCTCGTCTGGACGTAATGCGTGACGAAGGTTTCACCGAAGTACTCCTTGGCGACCTCGCTCTTCTCGAACTGTTCGATGGCCTGGTCGAGTGTTGCGGGGAGCTCCTTTACCTGGTGTCCCTCCTCCAGGGCGTAAGCGTTGCCTACCACCCGCTTGGGAGCGGTCATCTTTGTGTCCACCCCGTGCAGGCCGGCGGCGATGCTGGCGGCGATGACCAGGTAAGGATTGGCGTCAGCGCCAGGTACCCGGTTTTCGATGCGCGCAGCACTGCTTTTCGACGGGATGGACCTGATGGCGACGGTACGGTTGTCCAAGCCCCAGGTGGCACTGGATCCGGCCCACTGCCCGCCTTCGGTCCGCTTGTAGGAGTTGATGGTGGGCAGGTAGAGGGCGGTGAGCTCCGGCGCCGTCTCGACCACGCCCGCCAGGTAGTTGTACCCGATGGCGCTCAGCTCACCGGGCTCCTCGGCATTGGCGAAGGCTGACTTGCCGGATTCCGGATCCCAGAGGCTCTGGTGCATGTGCCCCGAGGAGCCGGCCCAGTCCGGGTTGATCTTGGCCATGAACGATGCCGTGTAGCCGGCTTCGGCTGCGACCTCCTTGACGGTGGCCTTAAGCCGGAGGGCGTTGTCTGCGGCTGCGAGAGCATCCGAGTAGTGGATGTTCATTTCGAACTGGCCCGGACCGTTTTCACTGTTGCTGGCCTCGATGAAAATGCCCTGCTCTGACAGGCGGCGGCGGATCTCGCCGATGAGGAACTCGGTGCCTGTGTCCCTGACGAGGCTGTAGGTGTGGCTGCCCGCCGTGATCGGGGTCAGGTCGCGCCAGCCGTTGGCAGCCAGCTCGGTTGGAGTCCCCTTGAACAGGTAAAACTCGAACTCGTAGGCGCAGACCGGGGAGTAACCGAGGTCTTCGGCCTTCTTCACGACCCGCTTGAGAATACTCCGGGGACAGATTGCCGCCGGCTCGCCTGATATTTCGTAGGTATCGCAAATGACGGATGCGACCCCAGGTTCCCCCGGAACGACCTTCAGGGTGTTGAGATCCGGCAGCAGGGTCACGTCAGGGTAGCCCGAGTCCCACCCGGTGTAGCTGAGATCAGAAATGATCTCATCCTGGATGTCCCAGCCGAAGATGATGTTGCAGATGTTTGTGCCGTGCTCGGCGACACTTTCTAGGAAGTACCGGGCGGGGATGCGCTTACCGCGCCACACACCGTCCAGGTCCACGACGCCAACTTTGAAGGTTTTGATGTCGTTCTCGGAGACGAACTTTTCCAGTTCGTCGTGGGCTGACGCTGCGGCGGTCTTATCCTGCATGTCGATTGCCTCGAGTTCTTGGAGGTCCTCCGGGACCTGTGTGATGGGATTCACTGTGTACCTCTTTATCCTCATTGATATCGGTTACCAAAGACACTAAATGCGTGGTCTCGCGGGCGTATGTGCAAGGTGCACATCATGATTCCCACCTACATGCATCCGGTAAGACACGTCACATTCAAGACCGCGTCCCTGCACTCAGGCCAAGGCTTTGCTGTGTTCCTGCCCGATTCCAAGGGCACGAAAATCCATGGAACCGGGTAGGGGTGGGGAGCTTAGTAGACGTCCTTGACGTAACGTCCTTCGCCTTTCATGGACTGCAGGTAGTCGTAAGCCCTTTCGGGCGTCATTGCACCGTGGCTGATCAGCACCGCCAGCAGGGCTTCGTCGATGTCAGGTGCTATCTGTTTGCCGCCGCACACGTAGACCGAAGCTCCGCCCGACAGCCATGCAAAAACGTCCTTGCCTTCTTCGCGGATCCGGTCCTGAACGTAGACCTTGCCCAGTTGATCCCGGGAGAAAGCCAGGCTAATCCGGTCCAGCACTCCACTGGTCTGCAGTTCTTCCATTTCATCCTGATAGAGCCAGGACGGCTTCTCATGGCGGTCCCCGAAGAGCAGCCAGTTTCGTCCCCGGGCCTGTGAGACTTCACGCTCACGAAGGAAGCCCCGGAACGGGGCAATTCCGACGCCCGGCCCGATCATGATCACATCAGCTGAGCTGTCGTCGGGCAGGTGGAACTCGTGGGCCGGCAGTGGGAACACTTTCATGGCCGTCTTGGTCCGCGCGGCGGACTGGAGGAAACCGCTGCAAGCGCCCGTATGCCGGCGACCGGCAGCCTCATACCGCACGGAAGAGACCGTCAAGTGGACACGGTCACCGTCAGCAAGGGGGCTGGATGCGATGGAGTAAGACCGGTGCTGCAAAGGCCGCAGCATTGAGATGAACTCTTGCGGATCAACATCTGTCGATCTCGTTTCCTGCAGGACGTCCAGCATGTCCCGTCCCCACATCCAGTCCTCCAGCGCATTCCGGTCACCGGACTCGACGAGGTTCCGCACGGGATGATCGGGCGCGAGGTCTTCAACCAGCCAGGCCACGATGCCCAGATGAGGCAGCCGGAGCTCATAGTCGTTTTGAAGGGACTCGCGTACTGTCTTGCCGTCGTCACCGAACACCTCAACTCCCTCGAGGCCCAGGAATGCGAGGAAGTCATCGACGAGCTCGGCGGAGTTGGCCGGGATTATGGCGAGTGAGTCACCCGGCCGGTAGTTGCGGCTGTCGCCGCTGACCTCCAGCTCATAGTGCCAGACCTCTTTTTCGGACTCCGGAGCGCTCAGGAGGCGGGCCTCGGCGACAGTGGCCGTATCAGGTCCCCGGCGCGTCGTTTTCGGCTGCTCAGTGGGCCTTGTCTCCGGGCCGGAGGAGCTTTCCGGGGTTTTGCCTGGCTTCCTGGGAACAATTGTTTTGAAGGTCTCAAGCATGCCCTTGATCCACTTGCCCGACGTCAGGTCATAGTCGACATCGCAGTCGAGGCGGTCAATGATGCGCTTGCCGCCGAGTTCGCCAAGACGTGTGTCAAGGTCGATTCCGGCCTTGCAGAAGTCTTCGTACATGGAGTCGCCAATGGCGAGGACTGCGAAGGGAACATCCTTGAACAGGCCATCACCGGCAGTTTGGAGCCGATCCCAAAACGGCTGCGCGTTGTCCGGCATATGGCCATTGTCGTGTGTGGAGGTAACGATCAGCAGCCGGTCCTTGCGTGCTGCATCTTCCGGGGTCAGCATGTCCAGGCTCATGAGCTCGGCTGCATAGCCCTGCGCGTTTGCTTTGTCGGCGATGTTGGACGCAAGGAATTCTGCGTTTCCGGTCTGGCTGCCGTAAAGCACGCTCAGGGTCTGGACCGCGGTGTCTGTTGCACCGGAAACTTCGGAAGAGATGCCCTGGTCGGTGCGTACCAGTTCCCCTGTCTCAGTTGTCACGATCAGTCCTCACAAAGACAGTTTTGAGTTCGGTGTAGGCCTCGATGGCCGCCTGGCCCAGTCCGCGGCCGATGCCGGACTGCTTGAAGCCGCCGAAGGGCGTTTGCATCCGGATCGAAGAGTTGGAGTTGACGGATAGAGCCCCGGACTCCACTCCCCGTGCTGTCCTGAGTGCCTGGCCTACATCGTTGGTCCAGATGGAGCCGCTGAGCCCGTAGATGGAGCTGTTTGCCAGTGCGATGGCTTCTTCCTCGGTGTCAAAGGGGATGACCGAGGCGATGGGGCCGAAGATCTCATCAGTTGCCACCCGGCTCTTGGGGTCCGGCGCAATGACGATCCGCGGTGCCATCCAGAAGCCGGGACCCTCCGGTGCCTCGCCCGCGGTGACAACGTTCAGTCCATCACCGAGGAAGCTGGACACGGATTCGCGGTGGCTGGCCGATACCAAGGGGCCGAGATTTGTTGTGGCATCGAGCGGGTTACCGATCTTCAGGGCGCGGGTCGATTCGATGAACCCTTCAACGAACTCGTCGAAGACCCCCCGCTGCACGAGAAAACGGCTGCGGGCGCAGCAGTCCTGACCGGTGTTATCGAAGACGGACATAGGCGCCGCCTGGACGCACTTGGCAAGGTCAACGTCGTTGTACACGATGCTGGCGGACTTGCCGCCCAGTTCGAGTGTGACCCGTTTCATCGTCTTCGACGCGGCCTGGATAATCGACCGGCCGGTTTCGGTGGAACCGGTGAAACTCACCTTGTTAACGCCGGGGTGTTCGGCAAGGGCGTTACCGACGCGTGCCCCGGAGCCGGTGAGAACCTGCAACGCGTCGCCGACAATACCCAGTTCGTTCACGATTTGGCCGAGACGGACAGTGGACAGCGGGGTCAGGGCCGCCGGTTTGACGATGACGGCGTTGCCGCAAGCCAGGGCGGGGGCGATACCCCATGACGCGATCGGCAGAGGGAAGTTCCACGGGGAGATCACGGCTACGACCCCCATCGGCTCGCGGAAGGTCATGCTGATGCCACCATCGACGGGAATGGTGTCGCCGAGGATCTTGTCGATAATGCCCGCGTAGTACTTGAAGCACTCGGCTACTCCGAGCACTTCCTGCCGGGCGGCGGCAAGCGGTTTGCCGACGTCGGTCGACTCGAGCAAAGCCAGCTCATCGCTGTGGGCGATGACAGCGTCCGCGATGGCCCAGAGGGCATCACGGCGCTGGGCGATAGGCTTCCGCGCCCAGATGCTTTGTGCCTTTCGGGCACGTTCGACGGCGGCGTCGACTTCTGCCAGGTCGTGCGAGGGCACTTCGCCGATCAGTTCCTCTGTGGCGGGGTTATAAACGGAAATGGTGCTGCTCATACTCGGGTGCTCCTTCAGGAGAGTGGTCTTCGTCGGAAGATTCCTAGTTCCTATGTGAAGTCTGGGAAGCTCCGTTGTTACCGAGCATGCCGGGCATTCGATCAGATGAGCGAGTGCGACGGGCACCACATCGAGGAGAGGCATGTGCAATCTGCACACCGTCAGGATCCGCGCGGGAATTGTGCATTGCGACCATTCGTAATGGAGATAGTGTGCAGGGCTGACACAAGGGCGGATCATGCGGAACTCTAGGCTGTAACGCAGTTCACAGAAGGTGTGGCAAGGGGGCCACGACCTGAAAGTGGACCTTAGCGATGCTGCTCATTTCCTGCCCTGACGAAAGCATCGCGGGTAACTAGCTTCTAACGTCCGGGAGGGACGAATTGGCAACTAAAAATGTTGAATTTGAGCCGGTGGATGCGGGACCAAATGGAATCCTGAGCCCGGATAAACTACTGGGCCGCGGGCTCGGCGTCGGGTCCATCGTATTCATGGTCATCGCGGGTGCCGCACCGATGACAGCTGTCGTGGCGGGCTGGCCTGTGGTGGTGTCTGCCTCGGAAGGAACCGGCGGCCCGCTGTTTTTCCTGATCGCAACAGCGATCCTGTTTTTGTTCGCCGTGGGTTTCACGCGAATGACACCCCATGTGAAGAACGCGGGGGCCTTCTACTCGTACATTCAGACGGGTCTCGGCCGCGGCATGGGGCTCGGTGCATCAACCTTTGCCCTGGGCACGTACCTGCTGCTGTTTCTCGCGCTGTGTTCGTACCTGGGATCGGCGGCCCAGACCACTGTCCGTGATCTGGGTGGTCCGGATCTTCCCTGGTGGCTGTGCAGTTTGGTGCTGATGGCAATCTGCGGTGCCCTTGCTTACCGGGATGTGGAGCTCTCCGCCAAGGTGCTGGGCGTGGTTCTGGTCATCGAAACGGTCGTTCTGCTGGCAGTAAATATTGGTGTGGTGGTGCATGGCGGTGCAGAGGGGTTGAGCGCCGACTCGCTGTCGCCCGCGCGCCTGGGTGAAGGTGTACCCCCGCTGGGCGTAATGTTTGCTTTCTTCTCATTTATCGGCTTTGAAGCGACCGCTGTTTTCCGTAACGAAGCGCGGGACCCCGACCGGACCATTCCCCGTGCAACGTACATCGCTGTCCTCGGTGTCGGCATTTTTTACACCTTCACCGCATGGGCCATGCAGGCGGGCATTGGCGACAGCCAGATCGTCGAAGTGGCAACGGACGATCCAACCAGCATCGTGGTCGGTCTGGCTGGCAAGTACGTCTCGCCTATCCTTGCCACGCTTCTTCAGGTTTTCCTGATCAGCAGCCTCTTCGCGTGCATTCTGACGTTCCAGAACGTACTCACCCGCTACCTGTTCACCTTGGGATCGCAGGGTGTGCTGCCGGCAGGGCTTGGCACCGTCCATCCTCGCCACCGCGCTCCGTCAAAGGCCTCCTTAACCGTTTCGATCGTGGCGATTGCCCTGCTTGGGGTCGAGGCGCTGATTGGGCTTGACCCGGTGACGGAGGCCTACACCTGGTTCTCGGGTTCAGCAACACTTGGCGTGGTGGTTTTGATGGCTCTTACGTCATTTTCCGTGCTGGTGTTCTTCAGGAGGAAGGCAACAGGAAAGCTTTGGGCCACGCTGTTCGCCCCGGCTCTTGCGGTGACCGGTCTCGGTGGGATCGTCTTCCTGGTCCTGCAGAACTTCGGTCTACTTGTCGGCGGTGACCTCGCTGCAGGCATCCTGCTGTCGGTGATGGGAGCCCTGTTTGCCGGAGGTTTGGTGACCGCCCTGGTGATGCGTTCGAGGCGGCCTGATGCCTACGCCGCGCTTCTGCCGGCCGTCGTCGGCCAAGAGCGCGACCGGCAGAAAGCCGGAACCCCGCCACCGCGGAATAAGAGCTGAACACATCCCGCCTCCGGTGCGTGTGATGTCACCAATGACGACGCAGGCATCGGAGGCTCTGCCGCCGTGTCTGTCTCATTGAAGCCGACATGGGAGTGCCAGCAAAGACTGCCAAACCCCTAAAGGAGTTTTCCATATCCATGAGCGATCTGTTGAAGCAGACCATTGACAAGACGTACCCGGTAGTTACGCATGGCAAGGGAATCTACTTGTATGACTCAGACGGCCGGCAGTACCTGGACGGTTGCAGCGGAGCCATGACTGCGAACATCGGCCACGGGGTGGAAGACGTCGCAGAGGCGATGGAAAAGCAGTGCCGTCGTGTGGCCTTTACTTACCGGACGCAGTTCACCAATCTGCCCGCAGAGGCCCTGGCGCGGCGTCTCACCGACCTCGCCCCCGGCGACCTTGACTGGGCCTTCTTCGTCAACAGTGGATCAGAGGCGTCCGAGTTCGCCATTCGGACAGCGGTCAGCTACTGGCGGGACAGAGGCATCCTTGGCAAAGTCAAAGTCCTCGGCAGGAACATTAGCTACCACGGCATGACCATGGGGGCCCTCTCCATGTCCGGACACGCAGCGCGCCGCCCCGACTACGGGCCCTTATTGCATGCATTCTCCTTCGCCCCGCCCGCCTACGCATATCGCTTCGGGCAGCCGGGTGAAACCGAAGAAGCATACGCGCAGCGGGCTGCGACAGCCTTCGAAGATGCCATTCGGGATGAGGACCCTGACACGGTTGCAGCAGTCATCGTCGAACCAATCGTAGGAGCCGCCGGCGGAGTGCTGATACCTCCGGCCGGCTACCTCTCCCGACTGCGCGAAATCTGTGACCGGTTGAACGTGCTGCTGATCATTGATGAGGTCATCACGGGAATCGGGCGGACGGGCGACTGGTTCGCGAGTTCCCACGAGAACGTCGTGCCGGACCTTCTTCTTATCGGCAAAGGACTGAGTGCCGGTTATTACCCTGTTGCCGGCATCCTGCTGCGAAGCCATGTTGTCGAGGCGCTCAGGGAGGGCAGCGGCGTCGCACCGTTCGGGCACACCTTTTCAGGGAACCCCCTGGGGGCAGCCACATGTCTTGCGGTCCTGGACTTCATGGAAGGCAGGGACGTCCTCGCTAACGTTCGGCGGCGTGGGAAGCAGCTGGAAGCCGGCCTGCTATCTCTGGCAGCAAGGTACCCCTGTATGGCAGATGTCCGGGGCCGCGGCCTGCTGTGGGGCTTCGAGTTCATTATGGACCAGGAAAGCAGGGAGGCTCCCGATCCTGCCTTTGGAGCGGCCACCACCTTTGTGCAGGAATGCCTGGCCCAAGGACTCATTGTCTATCCTGCCGGGATCGCTCCGCTGAACAACGCCGCGATACTGTCGCCGCCCTTGGTGATCACCGAGGAAGAGACCCGAATACTGCTAACGAAGCTGGAGGAAGCCCTCCGTGCCATGGAACGTCACGTTAGGAGGTGGTCGGCTGTGGCTGGAAACAGGAGCGGATCCCGCGTCGGAATCGGACAGTGACTTCTTATCCCGGCCAGCCTGCTGGTCCTCATGGGCTGGGGTGGTCACCTTGCACATAGTGGTCGTAGAGGCTGTTCCCTCCACACACAGTTGAAACTCAGCCAAGGCTGAAGATGGTCGCAGCGACCGTCTCCAAGGGCCTCAACCATCAAGGAAGCCAAATGACTACACCGATTCTTGCCGCCGTGCTGGAAAAGCCCGGAACCCCTCTCCAGATCCGCGAGCTCCTGCTGGATGATCCGGAGGACCATGAAGTCCTCATCCGGACCGAGCGCGTGGGTCTTTGCCATAGCGATCTGCACTACCTGAAAGGCTCACTCGATATCTCCCTGCCGGCTGTCCTCGGACATGAAGTCGCAGGCGTTATCGAGCGCGTCGGCTCCGCCGTAACGAGAGTCAAGACGGGTGACCGGGTCGTCGCAACAGTCACGCCATCCTGTGGGGCATGCCGCAGCTGCATCAGCGGGCGCCCGACCCAGTGCGAACGAGTCGACTCGATGCGTGAGCGGCCCCGGCCCAGGCTCCTTTCACCTGATGGATCAAGCGTTGAGTCGCTCGGTGGTATCGGCGCCTTTGCAGAGGCCTTCCTCGTGAAAGAGGCATCGGTCGCAGTCGTTGGTTCGGATCTGCCTGCCCACGTTGCATGTCTTCTCGGTTGCTGCATCAGCACAGGAGTCGGCGCGGTCATTCACGGCGCAAAGGTAGGCCCAGAGGACACCGTTGCCGTGATCGGTTGCGGCGGTGTCGGAATAGCGGCCATTCAAGGTGCCAGGTTGGCGGGCGCACGACGAATCATTGCTATCGACGCCGCGCCGGCGAAGCTGGAACTTGCCCGCAACTTCGGCGCCACGGACACTGTTGCCGCCTCCCCTGATCCGAGGGAAACACTCAGCCAGGTCCGGTCGCTTCTTTCCCAAGGTGTTAGCCATGCAATCGAGGCGGTGGGCCGCAGCCAGACCGCCGAACTCGCCTTTTCGCTCCTGAGCCCGGGCGGAACCGCGACCATTCTCGGTCTCATGCCCACTGGGTCGGAACTGCGGATCCCCGCGGATGCTCTCGTCTACGGAGACCGACACCTGCAAGGCGCCTACATGGGGGCGAACCGGTTCCTCAGTGATGTCGACATGTTCACGGACCACTACCTGAACAACCGGCTGGACCTCGATGCAATGGTTACAAAGCAACTCCCCTTCGAACGCATCAACGAGGGATTCGAATCGATGGCGGAAGCGTCAACCATCCGCGTTGTGCTGACCATGACCGACTAAAACTCTGACCCGGACCACCCGTGGATCACAAACGAAAACCAGAGGAGCCAGCCAAAATGACTGCTGAAGGACTAGCACAACTGACTGATATCGCCCCCGACCTTGTCGAGCAACGCTCCTTTGTCGATGGCACCTGGCTGCAGCTCGAGGAAGTGGACCGCTACCTCACCGACCCGAATACCGGCGAACCCCGGCAGCCGATGCGCAAGACTGCCGACACTGATGTTGAGCGCGCCCTCGCCGCAGCGGCGACACTGCACAGGTCCTGGAAGCTTGAAGACATCAAACTCCGGGACCGTCTTGAGCTCCTGACGAAGGTAGCTGCAACTCTCGATGCCCAGAGCGAAGAAATCGCGCTCCAGGACAGCATCAACACCGGAGTCCCTATCCGGACCACCCGCCTGATTGCCGGTGCACTGGGAGACAGAGTCCGTGGAACTATTGCTGAAGCGGAACAGCTTGGGGAATCGGAGACACTTGACCATGACAGGTCTGTGGTCATCCTGCGCAAGCCCCTCGGCCCGGCCCTCATCGTCGGTCCTTGGAATGCCCCAACGTTCACCGTGGTCGGCAAGGTGGCCGCAGCCATGGCGGCCGGTTGCCCCGTCATCCTCAAACCCTCCGAGAACGCGCCCAGCGGTTGCCAGCTCTTCGCCGAGGCGATCGTGTCTGCCATGACGGAACTGAACTACCCGAGCGCCGCGTTTCAGCTCGTTCATGGCAATTCGGAGACAGGAGCACTGCTGACATCGGACCCCCGGATCGAAGCTCTTTCCTTCACTGGTGGCGATTCCGCAGGCCGCACAGTCGCGCAGGCCGCGGCATCGAATCTGGCGGTTATGCAGATGGAACTCGGATCCAACAATCCCGTGATCATTCTGGAGGATGCCGATGTCATCTCAGCGGCACAGTCCATCGTGCAGGGCATGACCCGTCTCAACGGCCAGTGGTGTGAGGCGCCCGGCAAGATATTGGTGGACGAGTCGATTCACGACAGTTTCGTTGAAGCTATGAGGTCCGAACTGAGTAAGCTTCGGGTCGGAAACGCTTTGGATGAGTCGACGCAAGTGGGCCCCTTGGCATTCCAGCGGCAGCGTGATGGTTTGAAAGCCTCAGTGCATCGGCTCCTCGAGCTGGGGGGAAAGCTCGTAACTGGCTGCGAGTTGCCCGACCTTGACGGCTGGTTCATGGCCCCGGGGATGATCGTCGGATGTGCCGCCGAGGCTGCAACGGAGGAGCTTTTCGGGCCGCTGGTAACCGTACATCCCGTGCACTCGGTGGAGGAGGCCCTTAGCCACGCAAACGGTCCCGCAACCGGTCTGGACGGCTATGTGTTCGGTGGCAACGAATCTAGGGCGGTGCAAGTGGCCTCCCGTATTCGTGCCGGTGAGGTCCGCATCAACGGCACCTTCATGAGCGACTTGGCCGGCAATTCCCGCCAAAGCTTCTGGGGTAGCAGCGGTATTGGAGGCCATGGTTCCCAGTACGGTGTGCGCTTTTTCACCGGCGACCGGGTCGTTGGCGTGGACAAAGCAAACCTCCCGCTCTAAAGGCTTCCGACCCCAGCAAGCAAAAGCCAGCCCCGGCGGGGCTTCCAGCAAAAGAATCCGGAACCGCGACCCGCAGCCAAGAAGCGGGTCTTCCCAGACTTCAGGAATGTGAGCGAGTCGGGGACGGTCGACACGAGAGAGTCCTTTAATGACAGATACTTCAACGACAGATGCGGGGCGTTTTTCATCGCTGAGTTTCCTTGAGGGCGCAACAGCAGTGATCCCTTCTTTCGGAAGCGACTTGGTTGATTTCCGCAGGGAAATGCATGCAGACCCTGAGGTTGGCCTGCACCTGCCCCGCACCCAGGCCCGGGTCCTTGAAGCGCTCAATGCTCTCGACCTCGAAGTAACCCTCGGAGAAGCAGCCTCCTCCGTGGTTGCGGTATTACGGGGAGGTGCCACCGGGGCCCCCCTCGGGGCCCGCCCAGCTGTACTGCTCAGAGGTGACATGGACGCACTTCCCGTCGCAGAAAAGACGGGATTGCCCTTTGCCTCGACCAATGGAGCGATGCATGCCTGCGGCCACGACCTGCATACGGCAGGCTTGATTGGTGCTGCCCGCTTGCTCTCGTCCGTACGTGAGAGCCTGACGGGTGACGTCATTTTCATGTTCCAACCGGGGGAAGAAGGGCATGACGGAGCGCGCATAATGCTGGAGGAAGGCGTTCTTGGCGCAGCAGGCAGGGGACCGGATGCGGCCTACGCCCTGCATGTCGTTTCGGACGTCCCGTCAGGCGTGTTCACAACCCGTGCCGGCTCCTACATGGCTGCCTTTGGCGAGCTGGCTGTCAAAGTTATCGGGCGTGGAGGGCATGGTTCTCGTCCTTTCCAGGCTCTGGACCCCATCCAGGTTGCTGCCGAAATGCTGGGCGCGCTACAGACCTACATCACGCGGCGATTCAACGTTTTTGATCCCGTTGTACTGTCCGTGGGTCAATTCCATGGCGGTTCCGCCTCTAATGTCATACCTGAATCGGCCGAATTCAGAGCCAGCGTCCGGTCTTTCAGCCAAAGTGTGGAAGCGCGGCTCGCACAGGAGTTGCCGGATCTTATCCGCCAACTTGCGGCAGCTCATCGATTGACAGCCGAGGCAACGTTCACTCCAATAATGCCGCCGACCGTTAATCACGACAGTGACGCGGAACTCTGGGGCAAGATTGCACGCACTTTCTTTGGAGAGCAGCGGTTTGTACAGAGTCCGTCCCCTAGGACCGGCTCTGACGATTTCTCCCGAGTCCTTGTGGAGGTCCCCGGAGCATACGGGCACCTCGGAGCAGGGTCTCCGGATATTGACCCCACAGAGTGGGCGCCCATGCACTCGCCCCGGGCAGTGTTTGACGACGGTGTCCTGGTCGACCACGCACAATTCCTTGCCGGCGTGGCGCTTGCAAAGCTCGAGGAGCTCGGGGTCATAGGGTAGCGTCGGGTGCAGCTTGTAGCTTCTCGGGCCGCCTGCGCCTCATTGAAGCAGGACGGGCTTTACAAGTGTTGGGAACGGGATAGCCCTGCAGTGACTGACTGCCAGACGAAGTGCTGCAAAAGAACATCAGGACGGATCGCCGGGGGTGAGTGCAGTCCCTTTGCTGTCTGAACCTTGGGAATCACTTCCACACAACTGGCCTAACGCGACGCGATGAAAAGACCTTGCAGGCGGACACGCCGAACTTCAGGTTCAGCTACACCCCAACCTGACGTCAGCCAGGTGGCCGGGAAGCGTCAGAGTAGAGCCCAAATCCCCTGTCACTGACAGATGCTCAGGGAAGCCTGAGAACACAACCTGACACCTTAGCGCTACTGATGTAGCGCGCGACATGTGTTCGCTTATCGGCTCACGGCAGCGCGTGACTCTGGCCCTCATCAAAGGAACAATCCCAGCCTTGTCGAGACTGACGAAGTGAGACGCTTTGCTTGGACGCGGCTGGCCCCAAACGGCCAGCCACGCGAATGGCCTCCACCCTCAGATGAGCCGTCCCATCAATGGATCCTTTATCAAGTTACGCACCCCGGTCACACCCCCTGATGAAATCTCGAGGCTAGTGACTCCCGAAACCTATGATCGAACTATCAATGGCTCGCATCCTCAGGGGGAATCATGGAGTACAGGAACGTTGTCGTTCTTGGGAAGCGTGGTTCGCCCGGGCCACTCGGCCTTGGGCAACCGAACGAGCGTCAGATGCGGATTCACGACGACAAGGGCGAGATTGTTCACCGCGAGCGGGTGCCCTCGAGCCATGATGTCTTCGACCATAGGGACCACGAAGTTATCGACAGGTTTATCAAGGCCGCCCACCACAAGCGCACCGGGGAATGGCAGGAGCCCCCCAGATACCAGGATGGGTCCATTCGGAGATGGGAGGAGGCCATCGCCCCGGTGGACCCGGCCAAGCGGATCCCCCGTAAGTGGCTGGCCTTCGTCGGGATCGGCATTGCCGTCCTGCTGTTTGTCGTATTCGGCAACATCGCCAACGAAAACGCCAAACGCCTGCCCAGCCAATCCGAGGCGACCTACTACTGCTTGGACCGCGTGATGGGTCAGCTCACGGTGCCATCGAAGGCCGCGTTCAGTGGCGAGAAGACCACCGGCTCGGGAAGGGACTGGACCACAACCGGGTTCGTCGAGGCCCAGAACGACCTCGGCTCCACGGTCCGGTACCGCTATGCGTGCTACATGAAGTACATGGCGACCACCGACACCTGGACGGGGAACGTGGATATCACACGAGCCCGCCCGGGGCGGGCGGATAAACGGCTGTTGGGACGTTCGGTGGGACCAGAGTGTGAGGCTTCCGGCGGCGAGGAGCATGTGCTGGCGGTTTTCGTGACTACGTCTTCTAACCTTCTAGCTGGATCGCTGTACACACCATTAGCAACGGGACACATCGGCGTCCGGATCACTCCCCCTCGGGCACTCGGTGTCTGCTGTTTCATCTATGGATCCATTGATGAGACGCCCAGCACGCCCTTAGTAGCGCGATTACTCCCTCGGCGGCGCTAACGAGGTCCGACGATTCTAGGTCAAATCACATAGTTGGAGATAAACTCTCAGGTTCCAAACAAATGCATGGGCGATTTTGGCGGGCATGGGCTCAGAATCCCGCTCCGACCAATGACCGCATGAGCGCGGCACCCAAGACGATCCGATCCTGCCCGTCGATCCGTTCTCCCTCTACCTCGATTTGGCGGATGGGGAGGAACCCCTCATCTGTTGCGCCGTGTTCCCGGCAAATAGCGTGAAAGCGGTTCGAGGCGTCGGCGTCCTGGGGTGCTGCAAGTTGAAACCCTTCTTCGACACATCGGATGCCACCACCGCTCCGCGAGAGCTGCAGCCACCGCGGCTCAGTCTCGTAACCTTTGAACCAGGGATCAATAAGCTGATCCTCGACGCCGCTGGCACGGTAAATCGCCAATAGGTAGGGGTCACGGTAATTGGCGCTTCCCGTCAGGGAGGCAGTGCGGAGCATACACATCGAGTAGCCCCAGATCCCTCGAGTTGGTCGGTGTTCGCCGTAGTAAATCCCGGTGTCGCCTTCACGCATTTCTGGGTAAGCGACCATGTAATAGCGCCAGTCAAGCCTGCCCGATGCACGACGGGAAGTAACAAAATCAGCGGCGACCCGCTTCAGGCTGCTGAGCGTTGACATTTGGGAGGCCGATACTTCGTCAAGCAGAGCAGCTAGTGCAGAACGCAGTTCAGCATTTCTCCCACGACCCGAGTGCGCGAACACTTCCCGCCATCGGGACGCCTGTTTCGCTGTACGTGTTCCGAATTGTCTGACTCGCCCGTTGCCGAGGTCGAAGCCATAGTCGCCTTTAGCGAGCAGTGCGGCAGCGAAGAATTCCCACACAGGCGTTTCGGTAACACGTTCGAATGCATCAGCGCGCGCAGGAAGCAGTGCGGGTTCCAGATCGACCGCGGAGAAGCGGATGGTCTTCAAGACGCTGGATCACTATCTCGACATCGGTACCGTAAAACGCTTGCTTTGCCTGCTCGTCACGAACTCTATCCGGGTTGAAGCCCCTAAGCTGCTCGAGCGGCCCGCCTTTGATTAAAAGCTCGACACCTAGAACGAGGTCAGTCATTCGAGCTTCACGGACCTCATCATCAGCCAAGTCGATGAGGTTACGCAGAACGCGAATCCGCTTCGCGAAATCCTCCGTCTGGTACTGCCGATGGACAAGCACTGCGAGAAGGAAAAGCGTCTCCGCCAAAGAGAATTGACGGTTCCGCCCCCGTTTCATGCCGTACCGACGTATACAGGCCGCAAACAAGTTGATGTCGGTGGTGTCGAACAGTGGGATCTTTTCCTGATCGGCCGCCATGTATGCGTTATCAGACTCGGTGAACACGCTCGCGAACACAGCTCCGATGTCTTCTACACCCACCCAGGTGTCGAACGCGTGTTCCAAGAAGTCCAAATTTGGTTCACGGCGTGGATTCGCGGATCCGAAAGCGCGTTCCGTGCGCTCAAGCAGGGTCGCGCCTTGCATTGTCTCACCATCCCGCCACTCGCACAGTTCGACAAGGAACTCGAAGTATCGAAGAAATTCATCGTCGATGATGTCGTCGCCGCCGTCGAACTGCCACAAGACGTCAGTCCAAGAGCCATCAATCTTGTGGATGATGCGGTCGAACCTCTCCGCGTCGGTCCCGTCGGCTAGTAGCTTCTCGAATCGAGCCTTAAAGTTTTCGAAGTTAGTCAGCGGTTTCCCGCGCGAGTTCATTTTGATGTACAGCTCATCCCCAGACGGCATGTCATCGATAGGGAGAAAGTAAAACGAAACGACCTGCCGGTCCTTGTCGACCAGACGCGACCATACCTTCTCGAGATCCAGATACCCCTGGCCGAGACGGTCATGGATGGCGTCCAACATGACGAGCATCGCTTGGACTGTCGGATCGTGCCGCCATGCATGGAGATACCAGGACTGGTTGGTGATCCATTCAGATGGTGTGGCGAAGTCGTCGGTCAGTGAATGCTCCGGATTTACCAATTGACGACAGAACAGCTCCGCTGTCGGACGCGTTGCATACGTCAGCTTAAGAATTCCTTCCGCATCCTCCAGCCGATCGGTTCGCGCCGCTACGTACCAGTGAAGGAGGAAGAGCGTGGTAAGCCGCTGCTGACCGTCCAACGGCTTGAGCGTCGAGTTCTCTATCTCGCCGTAAACGAAATCGAGATCCAGTGGGTCGTCACCGTCAACCGCCTCAATGACGGCGTCAAGGAAATCATGGCGAATCGCCTCGACAAGGGGCCCAAGTCTACCTTGCGCATAGTCTCGCTGGATGAGGGGAATTTCGATTCGCGCGACGCCAGGCATTTCTCCCGTTGCATGGCCGAACATCCCGGCAAACGTCGTCTTGTGTCCCCTCACGCGACAAACTCCTCTTCGTTGTACTCGGCGTCTCGTCTCAGATACGGCTGAACTGCTAAGAGAATTGCGTGCAAATACGAAGCTCGGTCCTGAACCCCCTGGTTGGGTCCCCGTGTAGGAGTCCGGTGACTATGTGAGTTTCGTGTCCGAGAATGGACGCAGGAGGAAATTCACTAGTTATGGCACGTAGGCATACCCCCGAGCAGGTCATCGCGAAGGTCCGGCAGGGCCAGAAAATGCTCAATGAAGGACGGCCCCTCATCGAGGTCGTCAAGGAACTGCAGGTCACCGAGGCGACCTGGTACCGGTGGCTGAACCAGTACGGGTCCGAGAAGAACGCCGAGGCGACGAAACGGACCAAGGAGCTCGAGAAGGAGAACGCGAGGCTCAAGCGGCTGCTGGCCGAGAAAGAGCTAGCCATCGACATCCTGAACGAGGTGGCCAAGGGAAAATTCTGAGCCCCGAACCACGCCGCCGTGCCGTGCGCATGGCGATGGAGAAGTTCGGGGCGTCGGAACGCTTTGCCTGCAAAGTGCTGGGGCAGAACCGCTCCGCCCTGCGCAAGAAGAAACCCGAAATGAGTTTCGAGGAAACACGGCTGCGCGCTGACCTGCGGGCAGTCGCGCAGAAACACCCGGCGTGGGGCTGGAAGAAGGCCCGCTGGCACCTGCGTGCCCAGCCGCAGTGGCAGGACGTGGCGCTGAACAAGAAGCGGGTACGCCGGCTCTGGCGCGACGAGGGACTGGTTTGTAAACCCAAGCCGAAGAAGAAGCGCCGGACCGGCCCGGACGCCGGGGAACAGAAGCGCCTGAAAGCCGAATACCCGATGCACGTGATCAGCTTCGACTTCCAGTCCGACGTCACCTCCTGCGGGCGCCACATCCGCTTCTTCAACGTCATCGACGAATGCACCCGCACGGCGCTGGCGATCGTGCCGCGGCGCTCGTTCAAGGCTTCCGACGTGGTCGCCGTGCTGGAGAACATCATCGCCGAAACCGGTATCGAACCGGCGTACGTGCGCTGCGACAACGGACCGGAATTCACCGCCGCCGCACTGATCGAATGGTGCAGCACAGCCGGTGTGAAGACCGCGTTCATCGACCCGGGATCGCCCTGGCAGAACGGGTTCATCGAATCATTCAACGCCCAATTCAGAAGGGAACAACTCTCCGGAGAAATCATCGACACCATGGCCGAAGCAAAGTACTTGGCCGACGAATGGAAAGACATCTACAATCATGAACGGCCCCACGGATCCCTGGATGGAATGACACCATCCAACTACTGGAATCAGTGGACCGCAGACCACCAATCAGCTATCGCATAGCCGCTGGACTGCTAAAGGGGGCCCAATCACCCCCAGAAATGAATCTGTTGGTCATCGGCGTCGGTGTAGTACTTCAGGAAAACGTTGCGGGTGCAAGGGGGGATGTAGGAACCTGTTTTGTCACGACCAATGATCTCCCTGCGCTTCACCTCGAATGTCGAGTTCGACAAGGCACTGTTATCACCGCTTGCAAGCAATGCAAGGTTGGAAATCCTATGCACACCTTCGTCGTCAGCGTTTCCTTCAGTAAGCGCCATTTCGACCAAGGCTTTGATCCGATCGAACTGGGTACCCACCGCGACGATTCGAGGGTCAGCGATCGCCGCTAGGACCTCATCGATTCCGGCCAGGAGGTTCCTACGAAGGCCCTCCTCGACGCCCGGGACGTCGCTGATAGCGTCGCGGTGCAGCCTGAGCCATTCGGTCCAGACTTTAGTGTCGCGTTTGAGGTCCAGTGCGTTCTGCGCGTGGATGTGTTCGAGCGACCAAACACCGCGGGAGTGCGCATGGAACGAGTAATGCTCCGTGGAGTCGGCACGCCGACGGACTGTCTCCACGTTCATCAGGAGGAGAACGTCCGAGCATTTCGAACCCGACTTCTGGTAGTCGAGGTCAGCGACTTCGTCGGCGTTGAGGTTCAAATGCTTGGCAATGAGTTCATCAAGCACGGCCTGGAGTGCTGGCCGAGTCAGCCCCGACACTGCGTGAAGAAGGCTCGCGAATGTATGTTTTCGGGACGCCACAAGGTACCCAACCTTGTGGAAGATGTCACGATCCTCGTACCAGCCGATGATGAGCGAGTGCAGCTTAACCACTTCGTCCCAGAATGCTTGAGGGTCATCGTCGATCATTGGCCGAAGCGTCTCGAACGTGTAGTACCGGGGCCGGTGCCCGTCGAACGGCGTGCCTCCGCGACGATCCGCAAGGGCATCCAAGATAAGGCTAATCCGCGTTGGTTCATCTTCAGGACGCGTGGTCACGAAGGACCAGACCTCAGGTACCCGTAGTTCACGTTCGAACTGGTCCCACTGAGCTGCCGTCTGCTCGCTGCGGTCAGAGAAGCCCGGACGATGCTGGAGTTTAGCAAGCAATTGAGCCTTAACGAGCTCGGCGTCCGAGAGTGGGATCCGCCCGACGTTCAAACGCGTGAAGAGCGCGATGGAATCAAGTTCCTTCGCAGCTTCATACCAAATCACTCGGACTGACTCGAAAAGGTAATCGTAGAACCGATTCGCGGCCCACTGCTTGCGGTGCCCATACTGATCAAACCACTGACTGATATGCGCGTAGGCGACGAATATGTGATGGAAGTCAATGTTCTCCCGTCTGCGCGATTCCGTCGGCTTGCTCAGGAAGTCCGCGCTTCCGCTTCGTGTCTCATACTCGATCGTGAATCCGGCCCCGGAGTTCTGGAGGCCCTCGCTCTGCATATATTGAAATATCAGGAACAAAGAGGTCAACCTCTGCTGACCGTCGATCAATTCCCATCTACCATCCGACATCGGCTTCACGACGATTGGCTGCAGGTAATAAGAGTCGCCGTTGCTCGCCCAAATGTCGTCGAGCAAGCGCCCCACTTCTTCGGTCCCCCATCGATAGCCGCGTTGATAGGCGGGAACAAAGAATGACCCTTCGATGTCTCCGACAGCACGTCGCTCGAGTATTGCGTCCATGCCCCCACCATATTCGAAGGCCTCGTCCTGCTAAGAGTACGTGGCGAACCATGGTCACATGGGGCTGCTATTGTTGGGTCGCTCCCAGGTAATTGGCATCTTCGAAAGGTAAGTCGCTTGGCTATTGATCTCATCGAGTGCTCAATCTGTCAGACAGACGAGCACGTCAAGCTGGTTGAGCGACTGACCGGAACGCAGAAGAAGCTCGGGTGCACATCCTGCGAACACGAATGGCTCCGAGGTGAACCTGCGCGTCAAAAGATCCAACTGCCGACCTTGGACGAGATCAAAAAGAAGTTTCCCAAACCAGGAGACGTCGATCCCGAAAAGCTCACTCGTGCCAACGAACTCAAGTCCGAGTTTCTCAGCCGCGAACCCGAGCCTGTACCCAACGTCGCCCCTTACTGGGCCAAATACCAGCAGTTGTTCAGCGCCGGAGGCCTGCTAAAAGCAGACCCACAGGATCTCAAGGACTTCGCCAACTCAAATGTCGGCGCGAACCCGGGGAACATGTCCGTCTTCAATGAAGCATGGAACGAAATGGGTCCCGACGCCGGCGCAGCAAGGGTCCGCAAAGCGGTCGAGTATCTGCTTCGGGGCACATCGCCGGTGGATCTGGAGGACCGCCTCACGGCCCTAATCAACGACACAACGCCCTACGGAATGAAGGGCTTCAAGGAGTCACTCCTCACGAAGGTCCTCTGCATCATCTATCCCGACCGGTACCTGACGATCCTCAAGTACACCGGAGAAGCAGGAAAGCGGGAGATTGCACGCTCCCTCTGGGGTATCGAACTGCCCGACCCCGAGAGAGTCGACTGGACCATTGGACGCCTCATCCTATGGAGCAATGACTTGTTGCTTGCCCTTCTCGGCGATGGCTTCCGGCACCAACAGCACGCGTCCGAATTTCTGTGGTGGGCCAAAGACAAGGCCTAGACCGCAGCACGATCAGGAGCTGCCCAGTGGGTCCGCTCCTGAGCCACCCACCGGCCCAGCACCTGCTCACCCAGCCCCAGCTCCCGAGCCACCGGCGCGACCGGCGCGACCGGCCTGCCAGTATCAATCACCAGCCGGGCAGCCTCCCGCCGATACTCCGGAGTGAATATACGTCGTGTCGTGCTCACAAGGAACACCTTCCCGCAGAATCCCAGGATCCCGCTACTTCAGGTGTCCACCAACAGAGGCTGACGCCACGCGTGCCTGTTTGCGGCGAGGAGTGCACGACGTACCTGTCGGCCTAATACGCCTAGCCAGCCGGCATCACCGGCCGCCGCTTACACCACTCATCTCATACCCGGATGTTGAGGAAGACGTCAGCTCTCGAGCCAGAACTCTTGGACGTTCCCAAAGTAACGTTCGGCGGAGGTTAGGTCCTGGGATAGGTCCTGTATTTCCTGCTCGATCGTTGCGAGTCTGCGAAGCGCGACGGCCTCTTCCTCGGGCGACTTCGCTTCGTTCGCTTGTCGCTCGATTTCTTCGGCCCGTTCCTTAGCGATAGCCAACTCGTCATCCAGCTTATCTATGGCAACACTAGCCTCTTTGATGGCGGCTTCCGCAGCTTCTGGATTCTCATCGTATCTCGTCAAAATTGATCCCCTCAGTACATTTTTAGTGACCTCGTGAATAGTCTTATCAGATCCACCGCTGCTCGTTTCCCTTGAACCTCAAGTTGCACATAACTTCGAGTATGGTTCAAGCGCAGCGACTACGTCGTCGAAGGCCTGTTACCAGCAGATATATACTCCCCACATATGCAAAAAAGCTCGCCCTGTTCGGTCACCGCTGGGCCGGAAGGAAGAACATGGGTAATTTCTCTGACAAACGAAGACACCTTACGTCTTGGCAGGCAGGGACCGCCGTCCCATGCCTAAGCATCGAAGAACATACGACCGGAGAGGATGACCGTCCTCCACGGCCGGTCTTCTTCGCGCACGACTCAACAGCGGAGATCTAGGAGCGCAGTGGGTTTCTGGCATACCGGTTACATGGAGTTCCATGAGCACACTGAAGAGGGCGGCGGAGGATTCATCGACGAGCGGCAGGTCTCGGTGTTCCCATGTACAACATGTGGCCTCCAGTTCGTCACCGAGCGTGACTTCCGTGTTCACACGTTTCAAGGACATTCAATTCAACGGCCCGTCCTGGTGTTTAAGGGCCGGGAATGCGGAAGAGGTCGACTCCTCGTCACAGAAGAAACCTCGGTCGACGACTGGGTAATACGCAATACCGATAAAGTCACGGTGAACGGCAGCACAGTCTCGTTGGAAAGCGTAGCCGAAGTCCTCTGCTCTTGGTTGGGTCCCCGTGTAGGAGTCCGGTGACTATGTGAGTTTCGTGTCCGAGAATGGACGCAGGAGGAAATTCACTAGTTATGGCACGTAGGCATACCCCCGAGCAGGTCATCGCGAAGGTCCGGCAGGGCCAGAAAATGCTCAATGAAGGACGGCCCCTCATCGAGGTCGTCAAGGAACTGCAGGTCACCGAGGCGACCTGGTACCGGTGGCTGAACCAGTACGGGTCCGAGAAGAACGCCGAGGCGACGAAACGGACCAAGGAGCTCGAGAAGGAGAACGCGAGGCTCAAGCGGCTGCTGGCCGAGAAAGAGCTAGCCATCGACATCCTGAACGAGGTGGCCAAGGGAAAATTCTGAGCCCCGAACCACGCCGCCGTGCCGTGCGCATGGCGATGGAGAAGTTCGGGGCGTCGGAACGCTTTGCCTGCAAAGTGCTGGGGCAGAACCGCTCCGCCCTGCGCAAGAAGAAACCCGAAATGAGTTTCGAGGAAACACGGCTGCGCGCTGACCTGCGGGCAGTCGCGCAGAAACACCCGGCGTGGGGCTGGAAGAAGGCCCGCTGGCACCTGCGTGCCCAGCCGCAGTGGCAGGACGTGGCGCTGAACAAGAAGCGGGTACGCCGGCTCTGGCGCGACGAGGGACTGGTTTGTAAACCCAAGCCGAAGAAGAAGCGCCGGACCGGCCCGGACGCCGGGGAACAGAAGCGCCTGAAAGCCGAATACCCGATGCACGTGATCAGCTTCGACTTCCAGTCCGACGTCACCTCCTGCGGGCGCCACATCCGCTTCTTCAACGTCATCGACGAATGCACCCGCACGGCGCTGGCGATCGTGCCGCGGCGCTCGTTCAAGGCTTCCGACGTGGTCGCCGTGCTGGAGAACATCATCGCCGAAACCGGTATCGAACCGGCGTACGTGCGCTGCGACAACGGACCGGAATTCACCGCCGCCGCACTGATCGAATGGTGCAGCACAGCCGGTGTGAAGACCGCGTTCATCGACCCGGGATCGCCCTGGCAGAACGGGTTCATCGAATCATTCAACGCCCAATTCAGAAGGGAACAACTCTCCGGAGAAATCATCGACACCATGGCCGAAGCAAAGTACTTGGCCGACGAATGGAAAGACATCTACAATCATGAACGGCCCCACGGATCCCTGGATGGAATGACACCATCCAACTACTGGAATCAGTGGACCGCAGACCACCAATCAGCTATCGCATAGCCGCTGGACTGCTAAAGGGGGCCCAATCACTCTCAGCGGACCGGGGTAGTCGAAGTTACCCTCGCGCAAAATGGTGTTCCCCGTCCACCGCGTTTCGAGTTCGAGTTCAATCTCACCGAGGAAAACGACTTGCTCTCGGTCGACGAGGCTCTAGACCGCCTAATAGATGGACGTGAGCTAAGTGCCCGCTCCATCGATGACTTCATTATGCGCTCCAAGCACTATCCGACCTCCGCCAGGTACGTCGCGGGTCTTGCCAACTATCTGTACGGCGTCATGGCCCGCGAACGCGCGGCGGAGAGCGGAAATCCCGACGAAACACCTGCTGGAGACGGCTATCAGGCTAAGTACGACCAAGCAGTCGAAATTCTCCGAAACTTCGATCGACCTCCGGCAGAAGCAATTTGCGGCATAGTCGCCTTCCACTACAACCAATTCAAACGAGCCATGACCAAAACCAGGAGCCAACGCGTCGCAGAGGCCTCTCTACGGCTCCAGTCGCTGCTCACTGGGCAACCTACCGCGCTGGGAGACCTGTCGCTTACACCGCACTCGAGTCTCGACAGAGCACTTAGCGATTCTGTAATTGAACAGGTTCTACAGTGGAGCACCATACCGCTTGATGGGTCCGCCGCGCCTGACGTTGTATCTGAGCTAACTTCAGGCATCAACACGCAGCGGTTCAACGATTCCCTCAAACTGCACCTTGTTGCCGCTGAACACACCTTCGCGGCCGGTGATTTGGTCTCCGCCAAGCGCCACGCAGAGAACCTACGTCACAGTCGACTCACCGAAGACTGGTATGCAGCCTTCCAAACCCGCGTCCAACTATAGGAGTTGCAAGATAGTGACGATAAATCCCGAATCCACTGGGCCTGCTGCTGATGTCGCGCCCGATTCCAAGCACGATGAGAACTTTCGACGGAAGGTGGCACAACCGCCGGTCACGGACACCACAGCGAGGAAGGAAACCCCCAAATCCATTCTTGCCCTCTTTGAGTTTGCTTACAGGGAACCAGGCCGAAAGCTCAACCTCACACGCAAAGCACTAGACGACATACCCCTGCAGCCCAACGCGGCACAAGACGAAGTGGATGCCGTTCGTCGACTAGTCCAAACGGATCCTTTCCTCAATGTTCCGCCCAACGTGTTAGCGGCGGTGGCCGAATTAGGCGCTGAACGACGTGTTCGTGAACGAATCCTTGATCTGGTGCTGGAAGCCATGGATAACCACAGTGTCTTTAAAAACCGGATCAGGCCGTGGATGGAAGCCCAGACCCAGGCTCCCACCCAACAAGTCATCGAGGCAGTCAAGGAAGCAAAGTTCAATGAACTTGGCCTTCAAAAACCGTCTGACCTGACCGAGGCTACCCGTGAGCGGCTGCGAGTCAATGCGGTGACAACGGTTGCACTCATGAGCGTTCTTCGGGGTATGCCACTGGATCATTTTATTGATGACATGAGCACACACATCTGGAAAAAGCACATGGACCGAAACGAAGCACGAGCTGCTGCCGTATTGTCTGCTGCCAAGAACACTGACGCCCTTCACTACCTATCCCAGCGATTCACAACTCGTGTGCAAGACAGCGATGCTGGACGTGAAAGAGCCACCATTCAGGCACGAGAATACGAACTCCGTGCGATAAGAGCTGAGGCTTTAGGCAAGCAACGACTAAGCGATCTGGACTCTGAGAGGACTCGTTCCGCACGCCTGGAGGCAGAAATCGATGATCTAAAGCGGCGCCTGGCTGCAGAGCAAAGCAGCCGGATAGTGGATCGAAGCCACCACGTAGATGACTATGAAATTCTCCGAACACAAGTCATCCGTCGCTTAACTAACCAGGTGGAGCTCCTGAACGACGGCCTTCACGCATTACGCAACGGAAGCACAGATGTTGCTGAGGAGTTCGTTGACCGAGCCCTGAACGCGATCGGCGGCGAAGTCAAACGCCTCAAAGAAATCGATGGAGTGTAACCATGATTGTCGGATTCGATTTTGGAACCACAAACAGCCTGGTTTCCATAATAAGCGGCAACCGGGTCATTGATGTCTTGGATGAAGAAGGCCGTCCTCATCCTTCCGTAGTCCGGTACGAGGGCGAGGAAGTAATAGTTGGGCGAGAAGCACGCCATGCCCTGGAAGAGGTCGGACTGGGAGTCCATGGCAGCACCGTGCGCTCACCCAAATTCTATCTGGGGCAAGAGACCATCAACGTGGGCGGGGTGGATCGCAGCCCTGTCGATATTGTGGCCGAAGTCATCAGCCATGTCCGGACAGAGTCCAAACGAAGCAATCGGCGTCAAGTGCTGGGCGAATTGGACCGTGCTGTCGTCACCATCCCGGTGAACATGAACGGTCCGAGACGTGCCGCGCTTCGCGAGGCGTTCGCTCAGGCCGGGATGTCAGTGGCCCAGTTCGTTCACGAACCGCTAGCAGCACTATATGGCTACCTTCGAGGAGCAGCGGACCCTCAAAGTGAGATGCGCCGGTTGATGCGCCGCAATGTTCTCGTCGTCGACTGGGGTGGTGGCACGCTCGACCTAACGCTCTGCCGGATTGAATCCGGCAGGATCCTTCAGCTGCGTAATGGCGGGACAGATCTCGTCGGCGGCGACGAATTTGATCAAGTTATTCGCGACGAGGTCGTCACAAGGTTCTCCAACACGCACGGGATCTCAGGATCGGACAAGCCGACACGAGAGGCACGCTTACGCCTGCTTCAACTCACGGAACGAAACAAGATCGAACTGTCAGAGCGCGCAAAAGTAACGTTCTACGGCCCGAGCTATTTCCCTGAATCTGGTACTACGCTTCAGTACTCCCTGAGCCGACAGGAACTTGACGGGATAACCCGCCCCCTCGTGGCAGCGGGAGTTCGGGAAATTGAATCACTTCTCGAAACCGCCGGAATGGCTCCCGCCCAGATTTCACTCTGCCTCGTCGCAGGAGGTATGGCAGCTATGCCCAGCATCCGGAGCAGCCTCCACGAGTTGTTCGGTCCAGAACGCGTGCTCGTCCCGGAAAACAGCGGCACGTTGGTTTCGCAGGGCGCAGCCTGGATAGCTCATGACTCGCAGCGGTTAGTACTGGCAAAGCAAATTGAACTGGAAATGTCCCGCGGATCCAGGCTTCCCCTTCTAAGCGCCGGAACGCCGATGCCCACTCACAACCATGTCCGCCGGGAGCGCTTCCACCTCTACTGCACAGACCCGACGGATGGGACCGCGAAGTTCTCAGTGGTGGCACCCTCAGAGCTGACCGAGCAACCACAGGCAAGCGATCCCAGAACTTCACTAGGGGTAGTAACCATCAAGGTCGATAAGAGTGCACCGCCGCTCACCGAACGACTCGAATTTGACGTCCAGGTGGACGATGACCTCATCCTCTCGGTAGAGGCCAAGTCCAGCCAGCAAGGTAGCCGCGCCACAGCCTCCTATTTCGACCTGGAGTTCGGAATCGGCCTCCCCGGTGCAGAGGACCTCGGATCCATCGACGCTGCCGATACCAGCCGCTTCGTGCCTAACGACGGTCTCGTAATCCGAGCCAATGTTGCAGACGAAAAGGACTCGCGCTTAATTCCAGGTGATGTCCTCTACAAGCACAAACCACAAGCGTTCTCGAGAATCCCCGGCCCCGGCCAAGCTACTGAGGAGCAGATCCAGGAACATCTGTACTACATGCCATGTGCTGTCTGTAAGCGGCAGTGGGGCGACCCTGCCTGCAGGTGCGCCTCGTCGGTAATTTAGCGTGGCAGCTCAGCAGCTTGTCGTCTGCATCGTCGACGGCGATTTCACCGTTGAAGAATCCATCCGCCGGCCAGTTCGGCTGACCCCCGATGGTTATGCCGGCATAGTATTTGCGGGCGCAGTCTACCCAGTCTTCGACGGCAACCTCGTTGACATCTCGGGAGCGTCATGGGAAATCGAGGACTGCAACCGGTTCCTCTTCTCAGATGCTGATTGGGCCCCCTTTAGCAGTCCAGCGGCTATGCGATAGCTGATTGGTGGTCTGCGGTCCACTGATTCCAGTAGTTGGATGGTGTCATTCCATCCAGGGATCCGTGGGGCCGTTCATGATTGTAGATGTCTTTCCATTCGTCGGCCAAGTACTTTGCTTCGGCCATGGTGTCGATGATTTCTCCGGAGAGTTGTTCCCTTCTGAATTGGGCGTTGAATGATTCGATGAACCCGTTCTGCCAGGGCGATCCCGGGTCGATGAACGCGGTCTTCACACCGGCTGTGCTGCACCATTCGATCAGTGCGGCGGCGGTGAATTCCGGTCCGTTGTCGCAGCGCACGTACGCCGGTTCGATACCGGTTTCGGCGATGATGTTCTCCAGCACGGCGACCACGTCGGAAGCCTTGAACGAGCGCCGCGGCACGATCGCCAGCGCCGTGCGGGTGCATTCGTCGATGACGTTGAAGAAGCGGATGTGGCGCCCGCAGGAGGTGACGTCGGACTGGAAGTCGAAGCTGATCACGTGCATCGGGTATTCGGCTTTCAGGCGCTTCTGTTCCCCGGCGTCCGGGCCGGTCCGGCGCTTCTTCTTCGGCTTGGGTTTACAAACCAGTCCCTCGTCGCGCCAGAGCCGGCGTACCCGCTTCTTGTTCAGCGCCACGTCCTGCCACTGCGGCTGGGCACGCAGGTGCCAGCGGGCCTTCTTCCAGCCCCACGCCGGGTGTTTCTGCGCGACTGCCCGCAGGTCAGCGCGCAGCCGTGTTTCCTCGAAACTCATTTCGGGTTTCTTCTTGCGCAGGGCGGAGCGGTTCTGCCCCAGCACTTTGCAGGCAAAGCGTTCCGACGCCCCGAACTTCTCCATCGCCATGCGCACGGCACGGCGGCGTGGTTCGGGGCTCAGAATTTTCCCTTGGCCACCTCGTTCAGGATGTCGATGGCTAGCTCTTTCTCGGCCAGCAGCCGCTTGAGCCTCGCGTTCTCCTTCTCGAGCTCCTTGGTCCGTTTCGTCGCCTCGGCGTTCTTCTCGGACCCGTACTGGTTCAGCCACCGGTACCAGGTCGCCTCGGTGACCTGCAGTTCCTTGACGACCTCGATGAGGGGCCGTCCTTCATTGAGCATTTTCTGGCCCTGCCGGACCTTCGCGATGACCTGCTCGGGGGTATGCCTACGTGCCATAACTAGTGAATTTCCTCCTGCGTCCATTCTCGGACACGAAACTCACATAGTCACCGGACTCCTACACGGGGACCCAACCAATGCCTCAGTCCCCTACGCGCCCCGACTCAGTAACGCAATCAGGCCGTCTAGATTCGAAGGATTTGCCGGAGAATGGGCACTCGAAAGCAACCGCTTTGGGCACCACGTCGTTTTCAACGCCTCCGAGCGAGCTGCAGCAGAGGTCATTGGCGCCCTGGAAGCAGCGGACCTCTCAGTGCAGCGGTGGGACGTAAGCCATCGAACGGCCTCCGATGGCAAGTTCTATGACTGGTTTGCCCGCCTGCGCCTACAGGCTGGCCGCGACGAAGTAATAGCACGGGTTTCAGCGGCATTCTCGCCTTCAGCAGTCAGCCCTCTACCCGATCTCTTACAACCAGAAGATACACGGCTGGAAGACCTCACCGCCCAGGTCGAGCGTCTGCTTGACCAAACCATCACGCTACAGGAGCGCCTAACCGGGTCAGAACTAGAAGTTCACAACCTTCGCCAGCGGCTCAAAGCGGCTACAGACCGCGAAGCTAAACTGTCGGCCGACCTCAAGCGGTCGCTAGAGCACCAGAAAACTCTGCGTACCCAGATCGCGACACTGGCCAACTCAACTGAACCATCCAACTACGCCAAAGAACTCCTGGCTGAACAAAAGGAGACGGAAGAGCTACTTGAATTTGCACTGTCTGAGAACGCTGAACTCCACAGCAGCATCGCGAACTGGCGCACTCGGGCAGAACAAGATGGGGCCCGGATCGTTTCTCTGAAGGCTACGATGTCTGCCCTGCAAGACAGGATCCAAGAGTTCCAGCAACAGGAAGGCGAACGACGTAGAACCACCACAAATTCCACAGTCCCGCGGCGAGGCGTCCTCGGATTTCTGGACACGATCTTTTCGCGGCTAGTTTTCGTTCTCGATGGCGCAGAAGTCCTGGCAAATGTGGAATCACCAGCTTCGCTTCTACGGTCGCTCGTCCAGATCGATATGGGCGAGAACCTCGGAAAAGATCTAGAAGGCGTCCGAGGATGGCGCGAAATTTCGAAGCTCTCAACCGGAATTGCCGGAAGTGAAGACATGGGCCGTCTCTACTACAAGCCCGACGGCAACCGTGTGCTTGTCAGCGTTCACATAAAGCAGGACGACAAGGAGCAGCGCCGCCACATTGACCGACTTCGCTCCGTATAGCTGGCTGCGAAGCCATGCCATCCAACAGAATCGCTGACCACTCCGAACACTGAGTGCCGACCGGTGCCAGCTGTGCAGGCGGGTTGCCGACAAGATGGTAAGCACTTGATGTTCGTGAAAATGTTTGTGGCCTAACGGGGCTAGACCTTGGAGGCCGACTCCTTCGGTGAAGCATCGATGATGACAACCTCCATCGTGTCCGTCCTGTTCAGGCCGAGGTCCTGCACCGCGTTCTCAGTCTTTTCGATTTCCTTCGCCGAGTACGCGATGACGACAAAGACTGCTGAGTCTGTGCCATTCGCCTTCTTATAGACCTCGACTTGGTTCTCCATATTGCGCTTAAGGGAGCTGCTTTTGGCGAGCTTGAACTCGATCAGGGTCTTGTCGAGGCCCATCGAAATCTTGAAGTCGACCGGTCCGCGACCGTTGTTGGCTTCGCGGTTGACATCGAACCGGGATTCTTGGAGTAGCAGGCCGAAGAAGATCTGGACATCCGCTTCGCTTGACAAACCTTTACCGTCGCCCTTGTTGATTGCGCGCCAGCCGTCTTGGTTCTCGACGTAGTTCTTGAAGATTCCGACTGCCCGGCGCGCTTCCTGCTGCGAGTTCCACGGCTTCTCGTAGAGGCTCGTCTTCTGAGCGATGTCACGGGCCGCCAGCTGCACCTGGTCGCGGAGCAGGGCTTGGGTGTCTTGAACCTTCTCCCAGCTTCTGGCGATGGCCTGGTCGCCGGTCTCTTCTTTGAGTTTGATGTAGCAGTCGACGAGCTCGGGGAAGTGGCGCAGAGCGAGAGCACGCGCCTCGCGGTGGTCCTTGTCCGTAGACTTCTCGGTAAGGCGTTTGGCGAGGTAGTTGTTGACGTCCGATCTGAGCTGATCGTCTTCTGTTGCTTCGAGAACCGTGTCAAAAGATCGATCCATGTC
This sequence comes from Paenarthrobacter sp. AT5, assembly GCF_032764245.1. Classification (NCBI taxonomy): domain Bacteria; kingdom Bacillati; phylum Actinomycetota; class Actinomycetes; order Micrococcales; family Micrococcaceae; genus Paenarthrobacter; species Paenarthrobacter sp. AT5. The sequence continues at coordinate 107,241 of NZ_CP136442.1, read as the reverse complement.
GGAGCGGTTGATCCACGTATCGTCCTTCGTGAGGAGATCGCTGGGGGTCAGAATCACGAAATCGCCTTCCGTGAATGGGAGCTCGTACGTCCCGGCCGCCCACGTCTGGGTGTTGTAGTTGAACTTCGCGCGCGGGACCGCGATCTTCTTCCGGCTGTCCGGAGGGAGGTGCTTGATTGCGAATTCGCTCGTGTACTTCAGCAGGAAATGTTTGATGAGGTTTGTCGTCAGGTCTGAGATGGTGTCCCGGCCGACACCGTTGCTGACGAGGGCGAGCTTCTCGACATGGGTCGAGTTGGTGATGGGCTCGTTGCCGACGTTGCGGAGCAGATTGCCAAGGGCGCCGTGCATTGCGACTGCGAACTTCCTTCCGAGGCCGTGGCCGCGGTTGCTGCCGACGGTGAACCCGAGCCAGTTCTGCCTCACCTCGCTGAACGAGTACCAGCTCTTGATGCGGCCCGAATCGAGCGGTTCGTCGGCGTGATCGCGTAGGAAGCGGAGATAGTTGACGATCTGCTCGTGCAGCGCGCGGTACTCTTCCTTATCGCTGTTGAAAAGCAGGAATGGATCGATGAAGACCGGGAGGTCGGAGACGACTGAGATGTCGAAGGCACCCCAGTCCTCAAGCACCTGTGGGTCCACGTTGAATCGATCGCTGAAGTAGACACCTGCGGGGTCAGCGGCCCATTGAGCCTCCGCCTCAGCCACGCTTGACCAGTCGCTGCAGCGCCTTGTCGTAGACGTAGTCGGTGATCTCGCCGGACATGATCATTGCGACGGCCTTGTTGATAGTCTCCAGCGGCACCAGGAACCATTCCGAGGGATCGTAGTCGAGCCCTTTCCGGTCTACCTGTGTCAGGTCCAGACGCACCTCGGCAAACACCCGGTGCAGGAGGTGCTCCAGCCACGACGCACGCACGTTGTAGAGGCGGTAGTCCGCCAGCACCTTCACGGGTGCCATCAGGTAGGTCGGTGAAGTTGTCGCATTCTTGATCCGCGTCTCGACGTTTGTGGTTGAGAAACCGATCTTGTGGAGGTCGTTCATTCCCGCGATTTGGGGGTCCTCGCTGAGCGACTGCAGCACGTAGATGTGACCGCTCTCCACATCCGCGTCGAGGACTTCGCCGGCATCGTGGCCCGCCCGTGCAAGGACCTGGCCCTGCGCTTCATATAGCCGGGTCATGAGGCTCTGCCTGTACATCGCCGACTCCGTGCCGTTCTCGAAGACGACGCGCAGGCGCTGCTTCTGCCTGGGCCTACCGCCGACGATCAGGTCGACGTCCTCGCCGACCTCAGCCACGAAGCACATGACGCCGCTCAGCACGAAGAACACACCCACGCGGATGAGATCCATGCCTGTGAAGGGCATCAGCTTGTATGTGCCATCGGCCAACTCGGCGTGCTTGGCCTTGAACAGCGGCTCGAACAAGTCGAAGTCCTCGGATTTCACCCGCTGGGCAACCGAGTCCGGAGACTCGGGCCGCTTGATCACGGGTAGATCCGACACGTCGAGGATGCCGGAGTCGTCGCCGAGCAGATCGTCCAGCTCATCGCTCTCAAGAAGGTCGCCCAGCGACTCAGGAGCTGCTTCTATTGTGAGTAAATCGAACTCCGTGTCGAGGTGTTTGAGCGCCGCAATCTTTTCGTCGTTGGCGAGGATGCCTTCGAGCCGGGCCCCGAGCTTCCGTTCGGCGATCTCCCGGGTCACCGAGCTGGGCAGACGCCCGTGCGTTCGCCGGAACTCCACGATCTCCAGGAATGCACGTTCGAGCCGGTCGGACGAGGTGATCTTCCTGGGCTTCTCGGGCGCGTCGAGGAGCCCGTCGAGGTCGTTGTCGATGAGGTCCTGCAGGGAGGACGGTGCTGCTTCGAGGATGTCGTCGTAATCGCTCATTCGCTCTCCACCATCTCATTTGCCCGCTTTTCGGCTTCGAGCTTCTGCTTCGCCCGTTGGAGCCACAGCAGTGCGTCTGCATAGCGCTTCTCAGTCGGGTCCTCGGCCCGCGAGTCCGGTCGCCGGCCACCGTTGACCTTGATCCAGTTCTTGATCTTGGGGACGAGTGCCAGCGCTTCTTCTTCGGTGAACTCGACACGGGTGGCCGTGATCTGGTCCTGAATGATCCGGAGCACTGAGGGGGTCACCGATTTCGACATGACCTCGAAGGCGCGCTGGAACGGATTCACCGAGTCGATGAGGTTGATGTTGAGGTCGTCGATGTTGACGAACTTCTCTGCCATTTTGATGAACCGCTTGTCGCCGACTGTGCGCACTTCGCCGTTCTTGATCACAGAGTCCACGACGACCTGCTGGCGGACCTCCTCCACCTGGGCCTCAGTGAGATCCGGGTACTTCTCGCGGATAATTTTAGGGATAAGCACCTTGTTGGTCGTCTCCGCGTCCACAGAGCCGGCGGCGGCGCGCGCGAAGGAATCGTCCTGGAGGATCGTCGCCTTCAGGTCGTTCAGATCAGTCTCCACGATCTGCTTCACGCGATCGCTCGACGGTTCCTTGAAGCCCTTGATCTTCAGCTGGCCCGGCACCTCGGAGTCGTCGCCGTCGAACTTCTTCGTCTTGAAGGTGAAGTTCTGCGCGAGCACCTGTTCCATGAGGAGAGAAGCGGTGATGGCCTTGAGCATGTTGTTGACCGAGACCTTCACCTCACCCTGTGTGGCGTCCGGCTCGGCGATGAGGTTCGTGAACTGGGCGTGCTCCTTGCCGGGGCTGTCGCGGGTGACACGGCCGATGATCTGGATGACCTCGGTCAGCGAGGCCCGGTACCCGACGGTGAGGGCGTGCTCGGCAAAGGGCCAGTCAAAGCCTTCTTTAGCCATGCCGAGGGCGATGATGATGTCGACTGCGTCGCGGTTCTTGGAGGCTGTGTGTGCCAGGTAGTGGAGGGTGTCGCCGCGCTTCCTCTGGTCGGTGTCGTCGACGAGGTCCGCGACACGGACGATGGTTCCAGTGTCCTGCCGGCGCACGCTGATGATGCCCGTGTCCCGGTCGGTCTCCTCGACGTGCCCGATGACATCGATGATGCGGCCAATCTCTTCGAGCTTGTCCTTCGTGGATTCACCCGAGTTGACGTTCGGGATGTGCACGATGGTTTTCTTGTCGAGGTCCAGCACTTCGCCGATCGCGTCGGTGTAGCGGCCCTGGTAGAAGTGGTGGCCGATGCCGAGCGAGTGCAGATGCTCGTAGCCGTTGAGCTGGTCGTAGTAGTTGAACGTGACAGGCGTGAACCTGGCCTCGTCCTCCGGCGAAAGCACCGGGACGGAGTCCCCGCGGAAGTAGGAGCCCGTCATCGCGACGATGTGGACGTCGCTGCCTTTCATCACGTCCCGCAGGAGCGCGCCGAGGCGGCTCGACTCAACGTCCGCGGAGACGTGGTGGAACTCGTCGATCGCGAGAACTGTGCCGTTGAACGACTCCGGTGCCAGCTTCTCGAACGCGAAGCGGAGTGTCGCGTGGGTGCACACAAGCGTTGCATCGGGCCCTTCGAGGAAGCTGATGAACGCGTCGACCTTGCCGGCTGAAGAGCCGGCATCACAGAGGTTGTGCTCCGGCTTGATCTCCCAGTTCGCGAAGAAGCCGAACTTGGACAGCTCAGTCGAGGCGAAGGACGCGCCAATCGAGCGCTCCGGGACAGCCACGATGACCTTCTTGCGTCCTTGGTTGTAGAGCTTGTCGAGGGCCACGAACATCAGCGCACGCGATTTGCCCGAAGCGGGCGGGGCCTTGACCAGCAGGTGCTGCGCGTCACGCTTCGCGAAGACCCGCTGCTGCATCTCGCGCATGCCAAGCGCGTCCGTGTTCACCGAAGCCCTCGTTTGGGCATAAGTGACGTCGACGATGTTGATGGGCTTCTTGATCGCGTTCACTTCGCGGTCCTCCGGGTCTTCCTGGCTGGGGCTTTTGTAGCCTCGGCTTTAGTCATCTCCTCATACATAGCAAAGAGGTCCGACAGTCTTTGTTCGTCAGTCTCGTAGCCGCGTTTGGAGTAGATGGAATCGACCAGTGCGTCGATCTCCGCGTGGGCGGCGCGAAGATCGTCGGGCATCAAGTCAGGATCATAGAGCTCTGCCAAGGTCCGTTCGCAGTGGTACTCGCGGACGTCGAGCACCCGCAGTGCAGCGACAGTGAGCTTTTCCTTCATCGCATCTGGCAGTGGCGGGACGGGGAAGTTGTTGTAGACGATGGTGTTTGAGTAGCGGAGCCTAGTCTCCATCTGGCCGGCAACCGCACGTGTCCAGGACATGTGCATCGATGAAGTCAGCACAGCGAATACCCACGGCTCCGCGTCGTATGCCGCGTACGCTTGGTCATTGATGACGTATCCCTCATCCAAGTAGCCCATTGGGATGTAGGTCCGCCGTTCCGACGAGACTCGCGGCACGAAGATCGAGTTTGACGGTTTGTATGCGATCTGCTTGAACCGGTGTGGACGGCCGGCGAAGTCGACCGTACTCTGCGCCTTGCTCTCGAGTCGCCACTCCGAAAGCTTGTCCAGTCGGGAGGCTATGGGTGGAATCAGGCGCGCAGCTCTAACCTCGCGATCTGTAATCCATAAGCAGTATCTCTCGATGTCGTTGATGTAATCGGCGGCACCGACGTATCTCTTCACGAACTGAGCGGCTATAGGGTGCTCGTCGAGCAACCGTGCCTTCTCATCGGGCTCAAGTACGAGGTACCCGCCGTCCGTTGGCTTCGACCCAAAGGCCATGGGTGGGAGTCCAGTTGAGATCGGCTTCATCTGACGACCTACTATGATGCTCGGGGCATCGGTGAGATAGCCGTTGATGTTTTTGGCGGCGATTTGAAGATCGTCTGTGAAGATGTATTTTGGCGCATTCGACTCATTTCGAAGACTTATGACCGCCACTGTCACACCTGCGTTGCGCTTGGCGTTGTTTTCCCATTTGAATGAGGTGTAGGCAAAGCCAATCTCAATTCCCATGTTGAAGATTGTGGGAAACATCAAGCTCACGTGTTCGCCCTGTGCGACGGAGTTTGTCGTGACGAATGCGAGCTGAGCCCGAGTTCCTTTTATGTAATCGGAACCCTTTACAAACCAGAGAGCGATGTAATCGAGGTTCTTCGAGAAGGGTCGCCGACCAAAAACGAAAGAAAAGTCTGTTTTCTGGTCGCTCGACTGCATGCTCGACCCCACGTATGGGGGGTTCCCGATCAGATATATCTCACCGCCGTCGTTCGGGCAGACATGGTTCCAGTCGAAGTGGGTCGCGTTGCCCTGCTTGATCTGACCGGTCTCCTTCAGCGGGATCAGCGGGATCGAGACATTAAACTTTTCCTTGAACTCCGTGTTCATCTGGTGCTTGGCAATCCAGAGGGAGAGGATTGCGACTTCTACGGCGAAATCATCGATTTCGATCCCGTAGAAATTTTCGATGTTGATCCTGGACTCTGCGAACAATACGAGGTGTTTGTCGTCCAGTTCGGCTAGACGTTCGAGGATCGCATGTTCGAGCTTTCGCAGCTCCTTGTAGGCGATGATCAGGAAGTTGCCGGAGCCACAGGCTGGGTCAAAGACCTTGATGGCGCTGATCCGGTTGAGCAGTGCTTCCAGCTTCTTCACGGAGTCAAAGCTCTCGTCGAGCTCGTCCTTCAAGGTATTGAGGAAGAGCGGTTCGATCGTCTTGAGGATGTTCGGTACCGACGTGTAGTGCTGGCCCAGGTCGCTGCGCTTGCCTGGCGTGACGATCGCCTGGAACATCGATCCGAAGATGTCCGGGTTGATCTCGCGCCAAATGAGCTTGCCGGCGTTGATGAGTTCTTCCCGCGCCTTCTTGGTGAACACCGGCACAACGTGGTCCTCGGACATCGTGAACAGCCGGCCATTGACGTAGGGAAATGCCGCGAGGTGTTTGGGCTTATCGGACGCGTCTGCAGTGTCCAGCGCCGTGAACAGGTCTGTGAGGAAGTCCGCGGTGTCCGAGCCGTCGTCCAGCGTGTGGGACCCGACGGCATTAGTGAACTGGCTCTCGGCAAAGATGCCTGTGTCCTCGGCGAAGTAGCAGAACAGCAGACGAGTGAAAAACAGGTTAAGCGCGTGGCGTCCCCCTGGCTGCTTAAGAAGATCAGGGTTGGCCTGCAGCAGCTCATCGAACAGTTTGCCCATGCGCTCGGCAGCTTTGACGTCCGCGTGGGTTTCGGCGACGTACTGCGCCTTCTCCATCCCCGCCCAGGGCAGGAAGAAGGTGAAGTGCTGGCCAATTTCCCCGATCGGGAATCCGATTGTCTCGCCCGTCTGGGTGTCCGTGGCCACGAGCTCGACGTAGTCGGTGACGATGACGAACCGCGCGCTGAAGCGCACGACGTCCGGGGATTTCTTCAGCTCCTCGAGTTCTTCCAGGGTGTCGCCCGATGTCTCCTTGAAGTAGACGACCTTCTTCTGCGCGACCTCAGTGTCCTTGTCGGCAGCGACGTTTAAATCGCCATTGCGCAGGCGGGTGATGCTGCTTTGGGGCTTTCCGTAGGCGAGCAAGAGATCAAAGATCAACTCGCGGTCGTACGCCTCACGGCCTCCGAGCGGAGCAACGCGCTCTTCGATGGCTTTCAGATTTAGCTTTGCCATGAACGGGCTTCCTCCGCGAACGTTTTCCTGCCGTGGTCCGCCTTGCCCTTGGTACTTATGTGCCTGCCCCGGGGGCAGGCTGGAAGACCCTCGGTCCGCGGTTTACACACGTTGTTACTCCTTACAAGGTAGGGCGGAAGCGCACTGCCCCCCCCCCGTGATCTTATCCGGGACCTGACCGCAGTTGATTTTCCATCACCGGGTCATGCGAAGGCTGCCCCTCCCCATGACCCGATAAGGGCTGATTTTAAAGAAGCTGAGGAAAGTTGAGGGCAGATCTCCCGGCATCCCACAAGTGATTACATTGATGTCACCCAAGGCCGTCTTGCCGATGACTCGCGCCATCGCGCAGTCCGTGACGTCGTCGCCCGTACTCCCGCCAGCTATCCTCGTTCTCCGCGATGATGCCAGCGAATTAGGAACGGTCAATTGCCCCACCCGTGCGCGCCGATAACAACGCATATGTCAGTACGCGCCAGTCATCTTGTGCAGCGGCGTGGGCTATGGCGCAGAGTACAACGATTTCGGCTGTGTCTAGGTCCTGCGCTTCGTCGACGAGGATGGCCAGCCCAACATTTTCTTCTTCGGCTGCCAGCGCAAGGTCCTGGATGAGCTTTTTGAGGTCCGTTTCAAGGACGAGCCTGAACGTCCCGAGGACCTAAGACCGCGGGTCAGTCCCTCTTGAGCCGGTTCACAGGGGGCAATTGGAGGTTGCTGGCCAGGATGCGCAGGGCGTCCATTGCCTGTGTCCGGTCGACCGCTTCGAGCAGTTGCCAAGAGCGGTGGCCCGAATTCCCCAGGGCTGTGTGCAGTGTGATGATGCGGGACCGGTCGCTGCCGCCCATCTCCTTCGCAGTCTCCAGTGGCTTCTTGATCGTGGCGCACAGCACGACGGCGTCATCCAAGTGGCGGTCCCTGTCCCGGGAGTCCTCCTTGTAGGCCGCACCTTTGAGGACGAGAGCACCTAGGGCGTTGGGGATGCTGATAAGGACTGGCTCGATGTCGTCGACCTTAAGCCGACAGTTGACTGTCCGCTTCAGTGCTTGAGTGCCGCCGGAGACCTGGAACGGCTTGCGGCCACCAATGGTCGGCACCTTGCTCTCGGGCATGTGGTCGGCAATCATAACGTCGATCTGTTGCTTGTCACGGACAAAGCGGTGGGCCGGCGCCTCGTCGTCGATGGACTTTTGCAGGGTGTAGCCGAGCTTGGCGAGGACAGCCATGACCGACGTCGTCGTCGCTGCCCCGGTTTCGATATGCAGCACTATGTCCACATCAGCTGTCGGCCGGGATACGGCCAGCCCGGCGGCCGCGGAGTGCAGCTGGACCATGAGTCCGCCCACCAGTGTCCACTGAGTCGACGGCAGTGCCCTGGCCAGTTCAATGCACTGCGGCCAGGGCGTGCCCCAGCCGCCCGGCGGAACTGGGACGTCCCAGACCTCGCGATGGTCGTCCTCGGCCACATCGGCCAGCACGGGTTCAGACATGAAGCAGCTCCTCGATCACGCGTTGGCCGGCGCTTCGTTCACGGATCGCAAGTGAACGCATGAGGTCCACCGCGACGGCGGCAATGGGTGCCCGTCCTTCGGCGAAAGGTTCCTCCAGCTCTACCTCGTGGATGACGGCATTGCCCTCGGGATCCTCGGCCAGCCCGAAGGAGTTGGCAAGGGCCCGGGCGTCGCCGGCCATGACGTAGCCCTCGGCGATGCCGCTGCCGCCGGTCATGCCGAACGTCTCTGCCGTTGTTTCATCCCTCATGGCTGTCGCTCCGCTGGCGATCAGGTAGTCGCTGAGGGCCAGCAGCGCGTCCGGCGTGGCCCGGTAGCGGAAGGTGCGGTCCTTGTTCCTCGCCAGAATGGAAACGGCGTGGGCGTCCAAAGTGCTGAGCCGCTTCTTCAGCCGCGACTTCTCCGAGGCAGAGATCCAGGTGGGGTTCTGGCCGGACAGTATGGCCAGTGCGGCCCAGGCGATCCGAGCGGTCCAAGCTCGGCCGCGCCGTGTGCCGGTGGCGGTTAGTCGCTCGACGGAGCTGCGGTCGATTACGAGGGAATGGGCCGTCCGACCGCTGGTGATGAGCTGGCCCGAGCGGAGCAGGTCATGAACCGACGCACGGGTGATACCGAGCATCTCGGCCACCTCAGTTACAGTGAGGCCGTTCAAAGAGTTCATACACTAAACCATACGTTCATGAGGATAAGTGTCAACCTTATACACTATTCCCAACAATCGTGGGGAATAGTGCAAAGTATGCGGTAATGAGGTGAGGCCTACAGTGAGGCAGCTCGTAGTTCGCTGAGACGGGAGGGCATATCGAGCCAGATGTTGCTCTGACTTCTTTCCTGAGTATCTCCTCAGCCAGGCCGCCAGAGCTCGGAGTTAGACCATCTCACTACAGTCACTTGGGTTGGCGCTTTATGAAAGCTGCCATCCCCGGGACTGTGAATGCAATGACACCGTGCTCGGGAGCGTAGACGAGTCCTTTGGAGATGAGGTTCGCCCGGATGGGGCCGAAGCTGGCTGGTCCTCGGCCCAGTCGTGATGCTATTTCCCCTGAGGAACTGCCGTTGTCGCCGTCCTCCGCCATGGCTCTTAGGTAGTTCTGTTCCGCTCTGGTGGCCCGATCCCATCGTGCCCGGAAGAAGCCGCTGTCCAATGCCGCTCTGCCGTTGGCTGCTCCAACCCGGGCATCGTCGTAGGTGATCGTTCCTCCTGCGGCGGCGTTCCATGTGTCCTGCCCGAATTGCTGCAGGAAGTATGGGTATCCCGCGCTCTCATCGACTATCAGTGCGACGGCCGAAGCGTCCCATTCGACGCCGTCGTCGGCGGCAGGCTTGGTCAAGGCTTCGGAGGCCACGGCTCCGCGGAGTTCCTCGATTTTCTCGTAGTTGAAGCGCTCCGCGTAGGATTTCGCTTCGGCGAGGACCCTGGGCAGGCTGGGCAGGCCAGCGAATGCGAACAGTACGCGCCAGTCATCTTGTGCAGCGGCGTGGGCTATGGCGCAGAGTGCAACGATTTCGGCTGTGTCGAGGTCCTGCGCTTCGTCGACGAGGATGGCCAGCCCAACATTTTCTTCTTCGGCTGCCAGTGCAAGGTCCTGGATGAGCTTTTTGAGGTCCGTTTCAAGGACACCGGTGTCCGCTCCCCCGCCTGAAGCACCGTCCAGATCCAATCCGAAATTCCAGGCTCCATTCTGGTCATATGAGGCCTTGAAACTGACGGCGGTCTTCAGGGCTTTCAGCAGCCTCCTGCCCGCGGAGGGGCGGGCGAGGTCGGCTAGAGGGCCATGGAGCGCTTCTCCCAGCGCTTCGCGCAGGGATTTTCCTGCGCCTGCTTCGACCTGCGCGACGAGCCAATCCCGGTCGGCAGCTGAACGCCGGAAATCCGAGAGGAGCACGGTTTTCCCGACCCCTCGGAGCCCGTAAAGGACGAACGGTTGGGCTGACCGGCCGGCTTCAACCCGTTGGATTGCGACTTGCCAGTCCCGTCGGGGTCGATCCCTGCCGACCAGTGCGGCCGGTTTTCTTCCAGCACCTGGCGAATAGGGATTGGCTACGGGATCCATGAAGTACCGCCTCTTCCGGTCTATCAATGTCTAACAAAGTATAGCGAAACACTAGATCCTAGTAGATATTGATATTTTCCCGCCCAAGGTTCACGTCGACAGATGTTTGACAGGAGAGGACTGGCGGGGGACGAAGCCCCACAACGGTGCGCACGCCGCTCGCTTCCCGAGGAGGCATGGCGCAGGACGGCTCCTCCCCAGGATCGGGAACTCCGGCAAGTCCCGGGCTCAGCAGTCCCGAGCCTCCGGGAACCATGGTCACCCCCCGATTGCCATGGAGTTACTGCTCGGCGGCGCCGGCCTGCGGGGTGATCCGGGCAAGGAGGGCGTTATGGGCTTCCTCCAAGGTGGCTGCCCGGGCTTCAGCGATGGCCAAGGCACGGACTGCGTCGGCGGCTTCGGAGGCTGCGGTGCGTTCTGCGTTCTGTGACTCTTCCAGTTTCTGCCCCAGCTCGGCTATCTGGCGTTCCAGTCCGGTGCGCCGTTCCTGCAGGCGGGCGAGCTCTTCTGCATGGGCCGTGGCGGTGGCGTCCTTTTCGGCGCTGGCCGCATCCAGATCGGCCACGAGCTCGGCGATCTCCTGGTCCTTGTCCCGGCGCTCCTGAACCCACAGGGCCTCGATCGCGGCGTGCCGTTCGTTCGCGAGCGTGACCGCTTCGGCCCAGGTTGCGCCGGCGAGACGGGCGGCTGATTCGAGCAAGGCCGGGGGCGTAGCGGCGACCTGTCCCCCAACGGCCTGCCGTTCCTCGTTCCACTCCTTCAAGTACCGGGTCGCGTCGGCGTTACTCACCCCCGCCGCGGCGCGGACCGTCGAGACCGTCGGCCGACGCTCAGCACTGATTTCCTCGGCGGCGGCGTACACCCGGTCTTTCGCACTCAACATCATCGCAGCCTTTAGTAGTAGGAGTAGTTTCGATACTACTCCTACTACGAGAGACGTGGAAACCGCGAGAGAGGGGTTCGGGACTGAGCACCTAATCCGGGGACCAGCGGGGACAGCAACTGGCGCATCCGTGGGCTGAAGTGTCGGTATTGCCGTCCTGCCAGCTACCCCTGGAACACCGATAACAAGCGTCACCGTCCCAGCCCATGCGAGGGACAGAGAAGGTCAACGGGTCTTCACCTCGATAGGGTTGGAGAACCCCCTTACGGTTACAGTGTGGGTTCGGTCCGGATCGTGACGCGAAAACGGGAGAAAACTTTCTCGCCGGCAGTAGCGGCATAGACTCGGTTCCGGCCTTGGAGTTGTTGGGCCTCACTGCTCTAAGAATTAGGGGGAGGAAACTGTCATGCGTGCGCTGGATCCTGAGTTTCTGACATTCCGGTACAGCTGTGAGTACCGTGGCATTCCCGGGCGCCGGTACAACCAGACGGACCCGGTCGAATGGGACCTGGCCATCGAAACGGGCACGTTCGTGTTCGACGATGATGAGGATCCTGACGGGGTGGTACCTGTCGGTGATGCCCGGTTCTGGGTTGTTCCGGACGCCGGCACGATCGACTTGCTCGATGCCTTGGACGCGGTCGACCAGGAAATGCTGAATGTCGCGGAGACGCTGGTCCATGAACGGCCGGACCTGTTTTTCGCAGCACGGATGGATCTCGGCGGTGACTTGCTGGTCGTTCCGGAGATGACGATTGATCCGCGCTTCCGCGGCCACCAAACCGGCCACGCTGTTCTGACGGCGATCCTGACCACGGTGGCACGCAACACCACCCTTGTCGTTCTGGACGCCGCTCCCGTCCTGGAGGACGGCGTGCCGGAGGGTTCACCACAGCATGTGCAGGCCAGGGCAGCGCTGCGGCGTTACTGGAGTGAGTACGGCTTCCAGGAAGCAGCCGGTGACTACCTCGCCCTGGTCATCGGCGACGACACCCCCTAAGGGGCACGCCAAAGGATCCCGGCCAGCCACGGTACGGTGGGCCGGCTCCGTGTCCTCATTGCCCTGACGGGTGGGTGTCAGGCCGACTTCCTGGCAGCTGAACTGTGGTGTGCGGCGGTACTGTGGTGGGCGGCTTTGCCGGTGAGGGTGAGGGACCCGCTGTCGGTGGTGAAGGAAATGACACCCTCGGCGAGGAGCTGGGTGAGTCCGTGCCGGGTCTGGCCGCGGTCCCATCCCATGACCGTGCGGATCTCGGACCAGGCCGGTCCGTGGCCCCGACGTTCCCAGGACGCCCGAATCATGGTGGTGAGGTGCTCGACGACGGCCGGGGTCAGGTCCACCGGGGAGGCTTGGGCATTGCGGCGCAGGTACGCGTTCTTCCGGGACTCGTACCGGGCAGCAACCTTTTTGATGGTCGGGATTTCGTTGTTTTTCACCATCGCGTCGGCGATGGCTTGATACCTGGACCCGGGCCGGTACCTGTCGACGTACTCTGCCAGCTCGTGCACCCGGGCTTCGGTGATCCGTTCGGGTGGCACGAGCCGCTCCAACCAGCGCCTGGCGTCGTCCTGCCGCCGGACCAGGCTCCTGCGCTTCGGCCTTCTTTTCCTGCCGGGCTTCGCTGCTTCGGGCAACGTCTTCGTCTCTAGCTCACCCATTAACACACCCTACCGACGCTTGATTCATTGTTCTGGGATTTTTCGATTCCTGGATTTCCGGCCCTTAGCGGCTGGGGCCGTTCTTGCTGCGCTCGGCACCCTTCGATGCCCCAGTGAGGGTCTTTCGTGCTTTGGCTGCCCCATTACCCGTGATCAAGCCCGCGCGGGGATGAGTGGCCTCGCTGCGCTCGGCAGCTACCCGCCCCCGCACCTGGGATTCGGTGGCGCCGCTGGCGGCCAGTGAGGCGGCGAAGGCCTTTTGCTGTTCGGCCGAGCCGTAGTCGCTGTCGGACGTCGTTTCCGCTTTCAAGCCCTGATCTTTCAGCCGACCACGGTCGGTGCCGGTGACGCGGTCCTCGATCTCACGTCCGACACTTTCCAGGCGGGCGAAGAGTTCCTTCTCGGCCCGCTCGTAGCGCTGTTTCTGGGTTGACCATTTGTCGCCGGTGAAGCCGCCCTCGGCCAGGAGTTTGGCTTCGTGCAGTTTCTTGGCCGCGTCCACGAAGGCGGGGTCGTTGAAGTGCTCCGACTCCGCGCCGTTGACGTTCGCGGTGGTTTCCTCGCGGAGCTGGTCGATGTCGGGTCCGTTGATGCCGTCCTTGCCGATGAGGAACAACCGCTCCTTGATGTCGGCGTCCGCAACGTCCAGGGCTTTCGGGGTTTTCGCGTTGTGGGCGCGCTGGAGCCCTTGGGTGAGTTCGGGGTTGGCGAGGTATTCCACCGGCACCTGGTGGCGTTCCATTTCGGGTGCAAGTTTCGCGGCCTGGGCGCGGAGTTCTTCGTTGCGGGCTGCCGCGAGCAGTTGCATGGCCTTTTCGTGTTCAGCGGCAGCTTTACGGGACTCTTCCTGGCTGCGGGCCAGGGCTTCCTGCCGCGCACGTTCCGTGGCGATGGTCTGGATACCTGATTCAAGGTAGGCGGTGTCCGCGCCGACGTCGTGTTTGTCGATGCCGTACCGTGCCAGGACTTCCTGACGAATCTTCTCCGACGCTGCCAAGGCGGCCGGGTCGTGATCCTTCCACGCTTCAGCCACAGTGTAGGCGGTGGCGATATCCGAGGGCTGGGCTTTGTCCCACCACTGATCCTTCTCCACCGGGGACAGTGCCGCGCGGGCGGCGCTGCGCTCCGCCACCAAACGTGCCTGGGCTTCGTGCGCGGCCCGGGTGTCGTGATGTTCTTGTTGGCGCTGGGCTTCCTGCCGTTGGCGGGCCAGCGTTTCGGCGACGCGGGATGCGATCATCAGCGATTGCCGCAGTCCGCCGTCCAGCAGGTCGTCCATTCCGTCCGATTCACTCATGGTGTTCCCCTCGCACTAGTGGTGTTGGTTATCGGTCAAGTACTGGCCCGGAATCCGGTCCGGTCCGGGTGGTTTTCTTCGCCGGTGTTAGCGTGCTTGGAACGGCGGAGCCGGGACGGATCGGGGCCATGCCGCGCAAGCCCAGCTCCACCGGGTTCCGTCCCCCGCCACGTGGAGATACTGCCTCCATTGCACCTACGGTGACCGGTCGCGGCATGGTGCCCGCGAAGGGCTTCAGCTGCGTTGCGACAACGGTCCGGATCCGCTCGGCTTCCCGAGCCCGGCCAGATTGCTTGTGCATCTCGTAGATGGCCGCTGCCATGTTCGCCAGCTGCACCATCAGGGCAGCTTGGGCGGCTGGTTTGTTCTTCGAGGACGCGGCCAGGAACAGCATGGCCGTGCCGGCGATGGACGGCAAAGCCACGGACTTGCTGTGCTCCCGGGGTGCGCGCAGCTGCGCGGTGCGGGACAGTTCAGCCGCCGTGGCCGCCAACGGCCCGGGAGTCGGTTCAAGACGGTGGGACCACGCAGCGAACGCCCCGGACACGTCCCGCGCGGCTTTCGCCCAGGTCGCGTGATCATCCAGCGGGACCGAGCGCAGTTGCTCCGCCAATGCCGTGGCGTTGCGGGTGTAGTCCACCCACACCTGCGGCGACGGTGTCGCCTTTTCTGGCCCGGTCCTGGAGACCGTTCGCTTGTTGCGCGCCGCGGCGTTCCACTCAGCCGCGGCCTCGGTCGCTGCCTGCGGTGAGTCCACCCATTCCTGACGCAGGGCACCCAGTCGCAGGTCGGTCGCGAGGGTGCCGCCCCCGAACCAGATGGGCCGCTCCCCCGGCTTCGGCCGTTCGGCCACGGAGTACCCGACAATGACCTCCGTGGTGTTCTTCGCATACCGCGGCCGCAGCAACATGCCCGTGTTCCGGGCGCGGCGGACGAACTCCCCTTCGGTCGCTGAAGCGCTGGCACTGGCACGGACCTTCCGCGCCAACGAAGCCCGGTGCATTTCCCGCTCATCCCGCACGGCGGTGGCCTTCTCCGCACGGTCATAACCACGGGTCGCGTACACGGCCGAGAGCTGTTCCAGGCCGTACTTGACCTCCAGCTCGCGGCAGGCCTGCTGGGCTCGTTTGTAGTCCCCGTGGGTGGAGGCTTTGGTGCCGTCTTCCCGGACGAGGGACACGGCGATGTGGATGTGGTGGTTGCCGTTCTCGCTCGTACCGTGGTTGATCGCCGCCCACCGGCACTGCGCTTTGCCGCTGGCCGCGGTGAAGCCCATCGCGTCGACGAAGTCGTTGGCGATGTCGCCCCATTGCTGGTCCGTCAGGGCGCCTTCTTCGGCGCGCAAACTCAGCGAGCAATGCCACACGCTCGCGTCCTTGTACCCGACGTGGACGCGTTCCTTCTTCGCCGCGTCCCAGGCGAAGTCCTTGACCCTGATCTCTACGCCGAACAGTTTCCGTGGCTGATCCAGATGCTTCGCGATCGCGATCGCGTCTTCGTGGTCCAGGACACCGTCGTCGTACCAGGCCATGATCGCCGCGTCACCGGCTACCAGGTGCGGGTCGGTGTGCGCGTTCTTCGTCTTGTCGGTATCCGTGGAGGCCAGATAAACCATGAGGCCGGCCATCCGTGAACCGCGGGTGATGTTCGGGATCACTGGCTCACATCAATCCCTCAATAGCCTGGTCAATGCGCATCGCCACGGAGCGGATGTGTTTCAGGGCTTCACGGGCCTCAACGGGGAACTCCCCCGTTGCGTTGGCTTGACGTGCGAGCTGGTTGATGTTGTTCGACGAACGCGCCAACAGGTTGTGCAACTGCATCAGTTCAGCGCCGATGGCGCGCCGCTCTGTCGGTGAATCCGTGCGCTCGGCCAGGGCGGCCGACACCAGCAGGTTCGGCACCGTCACTTTCTCCCGCTCGGCCCTGGCAACGAGCGCCGCTTCCTCTTCCACCGTGACCCACACGTCACGGCGCTTCTTCGATCCCGCAGGCGCATTCGCCCGGCGCCGCCGGGACAGGTTCGGACGGCCAGTAGTTTCTTCTTCCGGCATTCCAACCCCCTCTCCCAAAAGGCCCAGCGTAGCGACCCCGAACCGGGGACCCACAAGCCAGTGTCGCCCACAAACCCGTCAGGGTCAGTGAGCGACACGCCATTTACACCCGTGTAAATGTATAGCTTGCTTCGCTCTGGGGTTGTTTTGCGGCACACCCCCCGATATGCCGTGGGAGGCTGCTTTTGGTGGTTAGGGTGGGTTGGGTCTGAACCAGTCACAAGCCTTTGGGGGGACCATGCTGAACGAAGACATCAGCGGCGCTCCGCGCCTTGCCGAAGCCCGATACCGGGAAGCGAACGAAAGCCATCCCGAACACGTCCACGTCAGATTCGACATCGAACGCGGACCCGGCATGCACCTGCTCGACAAAGCCACCCAACTGCTCCACAGCTCCGACTACCTGGTCGGCGGTGTCATCGACGGCCTCGCTACCGAACATCTCCGCAACGCCACCGGGACCACGGCCAGCATCGGAGAAGACGGCTACGCCGTCTTCATCACCGCGAACGTTCCACCGGAAAGGGCGGATCCTGCAGCGTTCTCCGGGCACACCGCCGCCAGGGCGGCGGTGTCGTTGACGCCGGGACAGGCCGCGGTCCTGCCGGCCATCGAAGAAGCCCTCACCGAAGTGCTTCCTTCCTCGCGCCGGCATCACTCCGGTGCCCTGGCCGAACGGTTCGCCAAAGAACTTCCCACCCGCGACCAGGTCACAGAGGCCTACCACCGGCCAACCCTGGACGAAGTCATCGACAAATACGCAGAACAATACGACCCCGACGGGCGCTTCCTCATGCCCAAGAGCCTCAGAACCGTCGCCCTCTCCTACCCCCACAACGCCACAGCAGCACCTGCTGCAGCGGCTCCCGCCGCCGCAGCAAACGGCGCCGCGCAGAGACCAGCGATCAGCGCCGGTTACGGACGCTGAACCAACCCATCCAAGGAAAGGCAAACGCAGCATGCCCATCGATATCGAACGCACCAAAGACCAGGCCCGCGCCCTCCTCAACTCACGCATCAAAACAGTCGAAGAACTCGTCAAAGCACGACAGCGCGTCACCGACCTCAAAGAACAACTCGCCAGCGCAGAACGCGACGACAAACGCGCCTACGTCAAAGCCACCCGCGACGGCTGGAGCCCCGAAGAACTCAAAAAACTCGGCCTCGAACCAGCCGCCGCCGGACGGCGCCGCAAAACACAGAACAAAACCACCAACACCCCCGCCGCGGACACCGACCTGGCAGGAAGCGGCACCGCCCAGCAGCTCTGAAGCCCCTCGCCCACCCGGGCACGGCAAAAGCTAAAAACCTCCGGGCTTTTCCCGCACCCACGTGGACGACGGGACCCACCTGCCGGCTGCACACAACCACCACCACACCACCCCCTCAAAGGCAAACCCTTGAGGGAGCGGTGGCCGTGCACAGCCTCCCCCCGAAGGTGGTCACCACAACGGCCAAGCTACCCATGGGCCAACACCCGCTGCCGGCTCCCCCGGGCATCGTTAACCGGGTTCTTTTCCGCCAGGACAACGACGACAAGAGCGCAGCTGCAAACGCCTTCGGACGGATCCCGGCACGGAAGGACCGTGTCCCGAAACACCATGGGCGGACCAATGTGTGCATGGGGTTCGGGCCGGAACGGTCCAAGGCAGAACAGCCCTCACCGGAAATCGTTGGGCCGATGTTGTCGAAAAGGGATGTTTAGACTCTGCTCATGACGACGATCGGAAGCGTTTTTCTCCCCGTCAGCGACACCCGGGCATCAGCGGAATGGTTCGCCGAAACCTTCGACATGCGCCCCATCAGTGTTGAAGAACATGCCGCAGTCCTCCAGACCGGGGCCTCGGGCCACCGGCTCACCCTGCTCGGACCAGCCAGCGGGATCAGCTCACCACCCGGCCTCCCCTGGGCACCGTTCAACCTCCTCGCAGAAGACCTGCACGCCACACACGACCGCTTGGCCCGAACCGGCGGTAACCCCAGCGACATCAACGGCGACAACCAAACATGCTTCTGGTTCACCGCCACCGACCCGGACCAAAACACCCTGCTGATCGTCGACCGCTGAACACCCTCGACGCGGCAACAACCTAGCCAACCCAACAACCCACAAGAGCATCAAGCATCACGCCCCTACACCGGGGACCAATCCCACGACTTCCCACAGCAAGAAGGCTCCACCCCACAGGGTGGAGCCTTCTGACGTATCGTCCTGCCAGATCCAGGTGCCGGATGCCTCAACTTCACCCCGCCCGCCCGACAGCCCGGGCAAGCATCGCGCACCGTGTATACGGTGCCGGGCACGTGGGGAGTTAAGGCAGAAAAAGGGCCGGCAACTCCCTGCCCTTTCTGTTCTTCGGTGAAGACAAAAATGCCATCTCACTCAAGGTGGCGATGCGTGCGCACCCTCCGGTGCGGCACCGGGGTTTACGAGTGGTCTTCGTGGGCTGCTGTTTCAGCGCGGGTCCGTCGTCCTGGCCGGAGACCGCCGGCCTTGATGCCCTCCCATTTCTTCCCGCCGTTGTACTTCCGCTGGACGCGCCGCAACTCCCGCTTCACGGCGGCTTCGACGAAGTCGTTCACCGAACCATAACCCTCCAGCACGCCCACGTTCTTCACGACGGCGCGGATCTGTTCCGCGTCATCCTGGGTGAACTTGGCCGTGATGGAGTTATCGTCCCGTTTAGCCCGCTGCACGGTCCTCCCGACGTCCTCGTTGTTGGTCACGCTCAACAATGACGCCCTGGAACTTCAAGGACACCGCCACGTCTTCCACGACCAGCTCCTCGACGGTTTTGGGCTGCCCGTCTTTGCCTTGGAATGTGCGGGACTTGATTGTTCCGACCGCGATGACCCGGGCCCCTTTCGTCAGCGACGCATGAGCGTGCTGGGCTGTCGCGTTCCAAGCACTCGCGCGCAGGAACACGGTCTCCCCGTCCTGCCATTGCCGGGTGTCCTGGTCCCAGGTTCGGGGTGTGGAGGCGATGGTGAAGTTCGCGACCACGGCACCGGTGCCCAGTTCCTTCAGCCGCGGGTCGGCGACGAGGTTGCCGATCACCGTGACCGGCTCCCCCACGGGTGCATCAGCAGGGGTTGCCGAGGCATACCTGGGCTGCCCTGCCGGATCCGCGTCGCCGTCGGTCTGGCTGTCAGTGGACCCGGCGTTGATGGCGTCCGTGGAGGGGTGGTATGTGGCGGTGGTGTCCGTGAAGGGGTATCCGAAAGTGGTGTCCATGGGCCAGTCCGGAAGACCTGGCATCACCAAGGACCCGCCTCCCGGCGCGATGTCGTATTCCGTGTCGCTGGCGGTGTCGGTGTAGGGGTTGCTGACGGGGACGTTGATCCGTCCTGTGGGGTTGGCGGTGCGGCCGAACTCTTCAAGGTCGTCTTGCCGGCGTCCGCTGAGCCGGAACCGTTCGTTGGCCTTCCAGGCCTCGAGGGCGCTCATGCCGCTTTACGGCGCAGCGCCGCCTGAGTCAGCTTGTCCATTCGGATCCCGGACCAATGATTTTCACCATCAGCACTAACTACGACCGGCGCCTCGGAGTAGCCAAGCTCTTCGCTGATATACGTCAGCGCTTCAGGGACTTTGGTGATGTCGACGGCCTGGTAGGTGATGCCTTTGCGGTCGAAGTACTCCATCGTCTTGACGCAGTTCGGGCAGCCGGGCTTGGTGTACACCGTGTAATCAGGGGTTGAAGAAGTCATTGTCAGTCCTACGTTTCGTATCAGTTCTGGTTTCGTTCGTCTGGTCGACTTGATACCTCAATTCTACCGTTATTCAGGTAGAAAACAAAGCGTTTCAGCCCGTGTTTTAGAGGTTTTGATACATGTAGATGTCCCGCGGAAAGAACCGATGGCGGGCCCGGCCAGGGTGGACATTGTCATTTTCAGAAGCTGACGGCACAAAATGTCAGAAGTCCCCTTCAATAGGTCATTCTGTGGGTACTGCGAGCAGAGATTGGCGTTCTTTGCACAGGAGTAGAGAGCACCCAGAGGTCACAAGTCCTCTGCAGAACCGATCCTGGCGTATTCAGCCCTGCCGGGAAAATCTTTGGGTTTTGGCCCGTTTGAATAGCCTTGTCACGCCTCGGCGACCTTTCATTCACCCGTAACTAAGGGGTTTCCTGAGTCGTCCCGGCTGAGAAAACCGATGTCGCGCGGTTGGTTGGCCGGGCCAGTTAGCTTCGTCCCATGGGGAAGGGGCCCAAGCGGGGCTGCCGCTCTGAAGCGACGTTCCGCCCCAAAGTGTGGTCAGAAGGTCTTGCTGCTGGCATTACACCGAGCGGCGTGGACGGTAATGCCTCCGCTGACACCCAAGCTCAGAAGCAGGGCCAGGAAACCGACACTGGCTGCCGCGAAGTAGCTCACTGGCATGGGCGCGGTATCGACTACCGGTTCCATGTACGCCCAGATAGTGGCACCAGCGGTAACTCCCAAAACGGCGATCAGGCCGGTTAACACCCACACGGCAATGGCCAGAATGATCATCTTCATAGCTCCCCCAAGCCGAGTACATTCCCCTGTTGTTGATAGATCCTAACCGTGGGTCATGGCAGGTAGCCGCCGATCATTTTCTTCGGCCGTGCCGCCGTAGGCGCGGCGGACGCTGGTATTGCAACGGTTGAATGATGATCGTTGCGTCATCGCGGAGGAACATTCCGGGTGGCCGATGCCCCGGCTGGACTCATCCGCCACTTACGAAACGGGGGAATTGTGAGTACATCAACTGCGAACGCATCACTGGGCATCCCCCCAACCAACAAATTGGCCATCGCGGCAACAGCGTTGGCCGGGTTTGCCTTTGCCGGCATCTGGTTCTTCGGCTTCGGGGGTTCTTGCAACCTTCGCTGCGGGCGCCGGCCAAAGTGACACCACATCCGGACCCTGACCGTTTGACGGAATTGATCACTTTACCCGCTACTTATTCTAAATTCCGCAAAGGCAAGATCCATGGGTTGAGCGATTCCTGCGCCTCACGGCTCCCCGCCGTCTCGGGTCTGTAGCCCCCGAAAGAAGGCGGAGTCTGGGCCCCTGCCGCTGACGGTGTCGCTCTCAAGCAGTTGAATCGCCGTCGCCGTTGCCTCGAGTGTCCGGATCTGGCTGTCGATCGTGTACCCCTCGTGGGGTTGCCATTTCAAAGGTCCTACCCGCCCGCCATGGCCGGCCTGATCCCAGATCCCCATGATCATGCGATTTGCTGTCCGGCACTCGGTCAGGGGTGCATTGAGCTCGTCGATGATAGTGCGCATCAATCGGAACCAGGTCCCGGCCTTGACCTGCTGGCTGAGCAGCTGGACTCTGCCAGTCGCCATGGCCTGCCAGGTTCGTGTGTCCATCGCCAACACCGTGGCCGGGACAGGCCTCGGCGATGGCGTCCTGTATTCCCAGCCAGCGAAGTAGTTGGGCGACTTCGTCCGGGTTTCCAGAAGACATCCATGGGATGGGCAGCTAAGCGTCAGCGGCAACAGCCACAACAATTGGTAAGGGTAGGGCGGTGCCGTGGTCTCGATGCAGTGCGGGCATGCCCGCACTGCCGGGCGAGTCGGACACCATGGCATCCACGGGTAGATCTCTCGCGGCCACCGTATTTCCGCTGGCAGGAGCACGGCGAATTGTCGCGTGTACTTCGCGAACAGCCCGGGGTCTGGTTCAGTCTGGTCCAGGAGCCATGGTGACCAGCCGCTGAGGCTCATTCTCCGGATCCGGCGTGTATCAACGCCGGTTCTACTCGAGAGCTCCTGGGCGAAACGTCCGGGTGGGCAGGTGTCCAGGTCCGCGGCCCATCCGGGCCAAAAGCCCAGATCAGCGACGAGATCTTCGAGGTGGACGTCGTAGCGGTCGGCGATTCGTCGAAGCCAGGACGACAGCGCTTCGCCGGGGATCGGTGCCGGGTGAACGGGCCAGCGCCGCACCACGGTCACTGCAGTTGTTTTTCGAAAAGCCTGCGCCGCTCCGTTGGCCCGATGTAGTCCGCCAGGGTCAGGGTCCGGTGGTTGATCCGTTCCTCGCCTGTTTCCACGGCAGCGACCGCGGCCGCCGTGAGGAGGTGGGCGAGTTCACCGATGGTGCCTTCACTGCGGGCCAGCAGATACCTGGCCATGTCCTCGGTTTCGATGACCGACGGTAAGCGCAAGGGGAATGCCGCGGCGAAACTGGCCAACAGCGACCGGGCCTCCATCCCCACTTCCCAGAGCGGCAGAATGAACGGTTCGAACCTGTTCTCAAGCTGGTCATCGGACCGGACAGCCAGATAGGCCTCCCGGGTGCCGACGCCGACGAGCGGGATGCGCAGCTCGTTGCCCAGATACCGGAGCAGGTTCAGGAACTCGCGTCGTTTCTCACCGCGGCCGGCCAGAACATTGTGGAACTCATCGATCACGAGCATCCGGGCGTCGACTTCGAGCAGGAGCGAAAGAGCCAGGCGTTCGGCTTCGGGAAGACGCAGGTTTGACCGGAAGGGCGCGCCCATCGCATTAAGAAGGGCAGTGTAGAACCGAAGCTCCGAGGGTTCGGAGGGCATTTGCATGCACACGATTGGGATGTTTTCGCCGTCCGTTCCCGTGACGGGCGGATGCAATCGATGGAATCGCTCAACGATCATGGTCTTGCCATTGTTCGTTGGCCCAACCAGCAGGAGGTTGGGCATCCGCTGCTTCTTCGGCCAGCTGAGCAGTACTTCCAAACGGGCAATCGCGTCCAAGGCCTTGGGATAGCCGATCCACCGATCCGCGCGGATGCGCCGCAGTCTCTCCTGGGAGGGCAACTTTGCCACCTCCCGCGCTACGGGATGCAGATGCAGTAAATCCCCGGTCCCGTTAATTTCCACGGTCACCACTCCTCGATCTGTTCGAAGGGTTGAACGGAAACCTCTTCCGGGTCGTTTCCTCTCGCGCTGTCCGGTGGCGGCGGCACTTTCGACGGGGTGGGGTCGTGTCGGCCCGGGTCCTTGGCGTGTCTACGCCGTTCGTTTTCCCTGCGGATACGCTTGGTCGTTTTCACAGCAGTCTCGGTGACCCGGCGCATTTGCTCGATCATGCGGAACAGTGCCGCCTCGTCCACTTGGGCGGCACCGAGATCGTGTAACCGGGCCAGGGCCTGCCGGTGCTCCCACATGCTGATGGGAGGATTGGCGATCGATCGGTACGGGACCTCGACGTAGTGGCGCCCGTCCGGTTCCAACACCCAGATCCGGCTGATATCGCGGGGATCGCGTCGAACGATGAACGGCTCCAGCTTGCCGCGGTGGCTGATCCACGGTTTCAAAGCGTTCGCGAAGTAGTGGACATGATCGACGACGAAACCCGTTCGGGTCAGCGTGCGGCGGATGACCGGGAGGAAGTCCACCAGGAACGACGTCTGGTTAGCGGCAACGGCTGGCACGCCGGTGGCCGCTACCCCGACGGCCCATTTGGCCGCCGGGGTTTGTCCCAAGGTGCTGTGCACGGTGCCGTGATAGCTGGCAACAGCCAGCACCAGCCACTTCTCAAGCTCCGGCAGCGTCAGGGCAGCCAGCCTCTCCGAGTCATACCGGCCCCGCTCCCCGGGGTTGGAAAACGTCGTTCCTGGAAGCTCGTGGATCCTGCGCATGGCCGTGCCGATGACGCGTTCGACGATGCCGCCGTAGTGGGGTTGTCCAAGTGGACGGTAAGACAATCCAATGCCGTGCTGCTCGCAGCCACGACGCAACGCCTCGCTCTTGAACTCGGACGCGTTATCCAGAAACAACGATTTCGGTTTGCCGCTCATCGACCAATCCACCTCCAAGCCGAGCCGCTCAAGCCAAGGACGCTTGTCACCAACGGCGTGGGCCAGGCACAAACCCACAGACACGGCCGATGGAGGTTCCAGCGTCACTACCATGCCCACAAGAGCTCTGCTGAAAACGTCGATGGCCACAGTCAGATAGGGGCGGCCTATCGACTGGCGTTCCCTTTCGTCGACGATGACCACATCGATGATCGTGTGGTCGATCTGTACCTGATCCAGAACCGAAGGGATCAGCGGCACCTTACCGCCGGCGGCCTGCAGGGTCCTCACTGCATCCGGCCCTTCCCTGCGGCGTCCCACTTCAACCGGGTTGAGCATGGAAATACGCCGATCCACCGTGTTCCGTGTCGGGGGCTTCAGGCCTTTCTGCGTGCAAGCCTGGGCAATGTCCCGGTGGAGCGCGGCGACAGAGAGTTTTTGGCGCGTCATGAACCGCCGGCGGATCAGGTCGCGGGTGATTTGCTCGACGGGTTCGGGCAGCCGGTTTCGGCCTTTGCCTCCGGTGGAACGATGGACCGCCAGGTCAGTTACGAGACCCGCTCCTTGGCGGTACCGTGCAAGCAACACGTAGACCCTGCGTGGGGAGATACCAAGCTCCGCGGCCGCTTGGTCAACGGCAGCACCGCTGGGGCTCTGGCGCTGCGCCAACGCCCCGATCACTGCGGCACGAGTCTTGGCCTGTTCCCACGCGGCATCCGACATCGTCAGCTGCCCATCGGCAGCAACACGACGCGGATCTGCATCCATGCCTGCCTCCTCTTGGGGAACAGGAGTACCGAACAAAAGCACCATAATGCACGGGACTATCGCGCAACCAGTGTTCACAAGTGCTGTGCACAACTCCCGGAATCAGCGGGAACTTTGTGCCGTCAGCTTCTGAAAATGACAACATATCCGAGCAAGCGCACTGCGGAAAGCTCAGTCCGGAGGCAAACTCATGAGTGAGTCACGCCCCAGCACCAGACTGCCGACCGCTCACAGAGCAACCGCGTAAAGACTTAGTGCCCATGGGGCAGTCGGCCAGCTTTTTGGTGGTTAAACACGGCAGGACCGGCGCGGGCCGGTCCTGCTTGTTCCTCGGACAAAGGAAATCTGTGATCCAGCCTAGCGGATTGTACCTGTAGCCCGGTGGTTGGGGAGGCGCGGCCTGTGGTGGGTGGGTGCCTGGCGGCGTGGGGTGGCGGTCCGCCGCTGGTGAGTGGCTGCTGTGGTTCCCCCTGAGCGGCGGACCGCCCGACGTGTGGGAGGTCCCCGGCCCTGCGGCTGTCGGTTCGTCTTCGCTTTCGGTCCTTTCCTCGGTTTCTGTGCTGGGGTTGGTGAGGATGATCTTTTCAACGTCGCTGGGTTCGTACCCCCAGGCGGTGAGCTGGGTGAGGTAGTAGCGGGTGTCGCTGTTGCGGGTCCGCCAGCTCGTGCGGTCGATGTTTGCCTCGTAGGCAGTGATCATCGTGGCGAGGATGACGGTTTCGGGTTTGGTGTTGGGCTTGTCGACGTAGGCCGTGAACTCCCCGTACCCGGCGCCGGCGCCCAGCAGTTCCGCCGTGAGGTCGGTCTTGTTCAAGGCTCTGGTCAGGATGTAGCTGGAATGGGCAATCGTGTGGGCGATGAACTTCTGGGCGTTCTTTGGCAGGGCCTTACGGGCCAGCAAGGTTTTGACGAACCCCCTGCGTACCACCTCGGCCGAATCCATGGCTTTGTTGTTTTCAATGACTTCCCGGCGTGCGGCCTTTTCCTCCTCGGTCATCCCTCCTGCCGGGGCTTTGCCATCCTTCCGCAGTCCCCGGGCTTTCCAGTCCGCAACGGCGAAGCGCGTCACCACACCGCTGTATCCGATGCCGATATAGACTGCGTCGGCGTCGGCCTCGCTGAGGCGTTCGCCCTCGGCGGTGGTCAGGGCGGAGATCATCGCGGCGGATCCTTTGTAGTCGTAGTAGCCGGGGTCCTCTTCGAGCACGGTCAGGCCTCTGGCGGCTGCTTCGGCGCAGGCTTCGGCGATCAGGGCGTTGTTTCTGCGCTCGTCCCGGAGCCGTTGGGCCCGGTGGGCGAAGTTGCCGGGGTTCTCGATGGCGAGGCGTTCGAGCAGGGCCACGGCGTCGGCATCGTCTGCGAATTCCTCGATCACCGCGGACTGCTCCAAGGTCAGGCCTTGGTCGAGTGCCTGGGCGGCGGTGGCGTTGGCTTTGACCTTCAGCGCGGTTTCCACCAGTGCTTTCTTGGCTCCCATTTTCCGGGCGATGACGCTGGCGCTCACTCCCAGCAGCGCCATTTGGTGGAACGCTTCGGCGCGGTCGCCGTCAGTGAGTGCGCTGCGGTGGTCGTTCTCGACGACCTGGGTTGCGAGTCGTTCCGCTTCTTCGGGCGTGTCTCCTACCAGCACGGGAATGCTCGCGACTCCTGCCTCGATGGCTCCGAGCGTGCGGCGCTGTCCCATCAGCACGTGCACGGTCCCGGCCTCGGTCCGGTGCGCGACGACGGGGACCAGCACGCCGTGCTCTTTGATGCTGGCTACGAAGTCCGTGGTGAGGGCGGCATCCTTGCGGACGTTGATGTCCACGGTCAGGGTGTTGGGGTCGAGCATTTCGAGCGTGGGTGCTGCATTCATGGTGTTGTTCCTTCTTGTCCGAGAAGTTGGAGGGCGGGGCGCTCGTTGGTGACGGCCAGCTCCCCATCTCCCCCAGTTGTTTTTGTTGCTGGCACGTAGTGCTCTACGGGGCCGACGGAGGCGTCTCCTCCCGCCAGGGCAAGGTGCTGGAAATCTTCGAAAGGAAATAAGCGACACAGACATCTCACGTGTTTAAGAAGTCAAGCTGCGAGATTGGGGCGGGTGGAGTGAAGGCCGTGGTTTCGTCGAAACGGGTACCGGTGGTGAGGCAGTGGTGGAGTTGGCCGAGGAGGCGATTGAAGAGGTTGCGCTGGGCTGCTGCGTGCCAATCCCCGGCTGCGCGGCGGCGCTGGTAGTGGGCTCTGGCGCCTGGGGATCCGGTGAGGGCGGACAACGCCCACATGTATCCGACGGTGCTGAGGCGGTCGTTCTTGACGAATCTGCGGCCGACGAATTTCTTCTTGCCCGACGCTCTGGTGATGGGTGCGGAGCCTGCGTAGGCCTTCAGGGCGCGGGCGTCGGCGAACCGCTGCCTGTCGTCTCCGATCTCGGCCAGGAGCCGTGCCCCCAGCTGGTTGCCGATCCCGGGGAAGCTGAGCAGGATCTGGGCATCGGGGTGGGTGAGGAACGCTTCCTCGACCGCGGTGCTGAGCTGATCGACGCTCTGGCAGGCAGCGTCGAGGATGAGCAGTAGGCCGGCCGCCTGCTGCCCCATGGCGTCTTCGACGGCCTGGGGCTGGCGGGCATGGTCACCCCGAAGGATGGTCTTGATCCGCTGGGCCTGGGCAGCGATGCCGCGGGAGCGTCCCGCGCGGCGCAGGGCAGTTTCGATCCGCGCAGTGCTGAGCCGTGCGGCCGTGCCCGGGGTGGGTGCGATACGCAACAGTTCCCTGATTTCGGGGCGGGTGAGGCCGTTCTGCCAAACCGCGCCGGCCTGTAGGAGCGCCGGGTAGAACTGGCGCAGCACGGAGCGGAGCTGGTTGGCCGTCTGCTGGCGTGCCCACACAGCGTCCTGCTGGGCGCGGGCCAGGACAGTGATCGCCCTGACCTGTTCGGTGTCGGCCGGGAGAGGGCGGTGTGCGTGGGCGTCGGTGCGAAGGATGTTCGCCAGTACCAGGGCATCCCCCGGGTCGGACTTCTTCTTCGAGACACCGTGCCTGTCGCGGTAGCGTGCGGCCGAGAGTGGATTGACCGCGTAAATGCTCCGGGTGCCGGCGCGCAGGGCCGCGACGAGTAGGCCCTGGCTGGTTTCGATCGCCACCGGGACAGGGTGCTGGGGTGTGTCCCCGTGTTCGGCGAGCAGTTCCAGTAGGTCCCGGTAGCCTGCAGCGTCGTCGGTGATCCTGCGTTTGGCCAGCAGCTCGCCGGCGCTGTCCATGATGGCAATGTCATGGTGGCCCTCGGCCCAGTCGATCCCGCAGTAGATGTCCAATCTGTACTCCTCGCAGTCAAGGTGTGTTCTGTTCCCGGGGTGTGCCAGTTCGGATCACGCAGCGCCCTAATTCCAAGACTCGAAGGTCTGCCATCTCACCAGCCGTTCGTGAAACGAGTCCACTTCGGGCGCCCCGGTCTGACCAAGAGCTCCACGGCTCCCGGAGAAGGAAGGGGTCATCCCGCAGTCTGCACGCCACCACGAGAACCAAGTACCACGCCAACAGTCGGGGGTTCCGCTGCCACGCGGGGCGGCGGAACCTGGCCGGCAAAACCGGATGGCATTTGCCGGCCAGTCCAGGGGATCCTGCGGCGTCAATCTGCGCCGTTACGCGCCGCTCTTCGTCAAGGGTTCAAGGACCCAAGAGCGCCGAAGGCGTCGCAGCAGCGCTGCGCCGCGGAATCCCGAAAACAGCTCCCGGCCGGCCCAACTGATCCGAGTCTGCGGGAAGCCACTTGCGATCGCGATTAGCCGTTAGCCGTGCAACCGCCCGTTAATCCAGAGTTCTGCGGAGGGCCGCCAGCGAACGCGCCGCTCTGCGTCGAGGATTCAAGGACCCATGAGCGCCGAAGGCGTCACCACCAGTGACTCCACCGCAGAACCCCACCAAGACAGCTCCCAGGATGGCCAACCACCTGGCCCCTAAAAGCCGCTTAACAACGAATTAGGAGCGCCGGACGAAAATCCTGGGCGCGCAGCCGGCCGCAGGCCGGTTGACGGTACGGAGCGGCACGTATGATCCGTCAGGACAGCAGCAAAAAGGAAAAATGCTTCTACAGCCGAGCGCAGTGAGGACCGCTTCCCGATGCGAGCGAGCGAGTATCGGACTCCTTCGCCGGGCCGGCCTGGGTGGCTGACAACGGCGGAGGCGGAACCTCCGTGCGGAGACTGTTCTCCTCAACGCTTAAATGAGTGGGCACCGGCTGGTCTGGGAGGTTGGGGGTTGCTCCTGACCTTGGCCGGTGCCGTGTTCACTCGCACCTTTAGAGGTGTCTACGACGTTAGCGCTGGTTTATGTGTACAGCTGCAAAGTTCCCTGACGGTTGGCTGAGCGTTTGAGAATCAATCGCCGATTGCAGGTGCGGCTGAGTCGCTCGTGATACCGATCCTCGTCAGACCCCGCCCGCACCTGCACAGACGTGACCTATTGAGATTGACGCACCTCCCCTAGTCGGAGCTCCTTACTCTTTGTTCTGTTGATCCCTGTAAGCGGTAAGAACTCCCACGAAGAACGCGTTCCTGTTATCAGCCGTCCAGGTGCGGGCGAGACTGATGATCACCCGCATGTGGTCCTTGCGGAAGCGCAGCGGTCTGGTCTCTGGCTCGACTGAACCTCGGGCGAGCCTGGGTATTACCGGTGCCCGCCCGAAGATGTCATTGGCGGGGATCGGGCTGTCAGCCGGAGCAAAAATCTCCGCGAACCGATTTTCGGCTGCGGCCCAGCTGATCGCGTTCAGGACAATTCCGGGATACGAGATCCCTGTACTGGCACGGTGCTCCCCCAGCCACTGGTTCAGGCCCTTGGGCAGGTAGAGTGTGACGTGGCCTGAGTGTTCTTCTTCGACGTGTTCGATCTTCACCGGGGTACTCACCGGAGCTATTGCGGTTGGCACCCTGTCAGGGGGCGACGGCCTTTCTGCGGGCTGTACCGGTGAAGCGTCCGCCGCAGTATCTGTTTCAGTCTCCTCCACAGTGTCTGTCTCCTCAACCGCGGCTGACGCCGCCGCGGGAGTGTCCGGAACCTCGGATGCAGGCGGTGTTTCAGGTGCAGCAACAGACGAAGTTTCAGGCACCTGCTCATCCGGAACTGCTTCAACTGGAGCAGGCGGCACCGATTGCAGGGCGCGCTTCTTCAGGCCGCCGAGGGCACTCAGATCCATCTTTCCCGGGCTGGAGGGCAAACTCACTTGATGGCCCCCTCAAGATCCTCAAGCGCCTCCTCCTGAGCTTGGAGCTCGTGGACGATCTGCTCGGTCAGCCGCATGTAATCCTCGGCCAAGTTGCCAGCTGACTGGGCAATACGCGGCTCATCCGAGCCGCTCTTCCCCTTGTTGCGCAGCCGCTCCCAGAACGGTGATTGACTGGCAGCCTTGGCAGCAAGCTCATGGGCTGCCAGACCACGGAAGCTGGCGTCCGCATCAGCGGCAACGACGTCGCGGATGCTTCCCTCAAAGACAGGAGCGATGCCGTCCAATGACTCCTGGAGCAACGTCCGGCTCTGCCTGTCCACGTTCCTGGCATTGGAAGGGATGCCGAACAAAACCACACCCAGCAGTGCGACGGAAGGATTGTCGGCCCGGACACTGATGATCCGCTGAGCGAGGGACTTCAGGCCGCGAATGGATTTCGGTTCAGGCTTGACGGGGGCGATGATCCATCGGGAGGAAAGCATTGCCTCTTCGATGGCCGTCCAGCCGGCTTCCGACGGAGGGGTGTCGATGAGAATGATGTCGTAGCCGGGTGCAATTTTGGTGATGGTGCGGGCCACTCCCCCGCGCATCTTTCCCTGACGGGCTGAATCGCCCTGAAAGGCGTCCATGAGCTGTGCCGTGTAGTTACCACCGGCGAGCACATCCAGGTTCGGCCGGACATCCCTAATGGGTGCAGGCACTTCGTCGTAGCGGACGGCTTTGTCCAGCGCGGCGCCCGCGTCGTACCGGGCGTCATTGATGAAGCCCAGATTTGTTGCTATGTCGCCTTGGGAGTCCAGGTCAACGACAAGGACTTTGTAGCCGGCTTCCGCGAGAAGAACAGCCAGATTCGTCGTGAGCGTTGTCTTGCCGACGCCGCCCTTGCCATTGGAGATGCAGATGGTGCGTCGCGACGCCAGCTGAACGGCGGGCGACAACGTGTGGGAGGTAGTTGCCGTATCCATAGTGCACATCCTAAATGCCGCCAATGCAATGCAGCCGCACATTCACTGTCGTGTCGCACTACAGTACCCATAAACCTAATGCACAAGGATTACACATTAGTAATACTGTAGAGCAAACATGATTTCCTACTCGCAACGCGCTTGTTACGTCATAGATTGCAAGTGACAGAAGGGTAGTTATGAAAATAACGTCCGTTACGAATGCACTTAGTACGTAGTCGTTACAAAGCATCTATATATTTACTATGCGTCAACACAAGAGTAGGTAGCCTGTTGACCTGCAGTATCTCAACCGAGTTGATGATGCAGTAATCAGTACAGTATTTACGCACTATCAACGCAGTAGAGATCGAGCAGAGAGCAATCGGCTGCATTCCACCGGGATTGGAGTGTAGCTCCAGGCACACTGCCTCGGCTGAAGTTGGCCGTCAGAACTGGTTCCGGGAGAACCACGCAATACAGCGGCCCGCACAAAACGACAACCCATGACAAGAGCGCCGAAACTACGAACACCGCGTTCCATCCTGCGTCGAGGCCTGCGCCCTAATAGGCACTGATAGGTAGCAAGTGATCGACGGGTAGTTATGAAAATAACGCCCTTTACGACTGCACTTAGTACGTAGTCGTTACAAAGCATCTATATATTTTCTATGCGTCAACACAAGAGTAGGTAGCCTGTTGACCTGCAGTATCTCAACCGAGTTGATGATGCAGTAATCAGTACAGTATTTACGCACTATCAACGCAGTAGAAATCGAGCAGAGAGCAACCGGCTGCATTCCACCGGGATTGGAGTGTAGCTCCAGGCACACTGCGTCGGCTGAAGTTGGCCGTTTCTTCAACCGATGTTCTATCCATAAGACACACATCCACGTACTAATGGATATATCCGGCATCCTCAGCCGAGCTGCTTCCTATGAAGCTTCTGCGTACAGCAAGGCGCCGATCGTCTGCTCCTCCTCGGGTGGGCCGTATTGCCAGTACGGGTAATCATCGTCAGGGCCGGCCAGAACGGGTTCGCTGGCTAGCGCCCGTTTGAGGAGCCACTGCAGCCATTGGGCTCGTTCGGAGCGGTAGCGTTGCATTTGCCTGCCGATGGTTTCCAAGACTCCGAAGTACTCGGCGAGGGTGCGCAAGCTGGTCTCTTTGACGATCTGCCAGCGTCCAGCGGCACGGCTGATCATGTTCCAGGCGGCCATCAATTCCAGGGCTTGCGTCACGGCTTTGGGGGAGAGGCCGCTGATCCGTGCAATGTCGGCGCTGATGAGCTCGCCGTCTGCGCGCTCGATGGCTTCGTAGACGAACGCGGAGACCACGCCCAGCTCACGGAACACCGGCCTGAGCGCATGAATCTTTCCCGGGCGCCAAGCTTTAGCCTCAGCCCGTGAGCGGTACTCATCCGGAATAACCAGTTCATAGAGGTCTGCACGAAGCTCTCTACCTTCCGCCGCGAGCCGGATCATCGGAGACTCCGCCCGAGACAGTTCACGAAGTTGGCGTGCCACTGTCGTTTCGTGCGTGCCGGTTGCGACAGCCAGCGACCTAACCCCGAATTCGATGAACCGGCTGCCACGTTTGTGGGCGGCTTCGCCCATCGCCCTCAGCAGCATCCTGTACCCGAGCCCAGATCTAGATCCGATGACGGATTCTTCATAGGCCCGCAGCGCGTTCTGCCAGGTCAGCAGGTACTGGTACTCAGCTGGAGAGCCGGGTTGATGGATCAGGGTAAGTACGGGGGGGTGTGTATTAGGCGGGCTTGTGTAGCTTTTATACCCATTGTTATTCCCTGTTCCTTTGGGGCTTGGTTTTTTGCGGAAGCTCTGAACGTGCTTGATCGCGCTGTGCCAGTCCCGTTGCATAGCTTTGCGCTTGTCGCTGGGGGAGTAGCGGGCGTAAAACGCGACCATGCCGGCCCAGATGTTCTGAGTCATGCGCCGCTGTACGTCCGTCAGGGACCAGCCCGCTGCTACAGCAGAGGCCATGACGCCCTGGCGTGCCTCCGAATCGGTGGGGTAGACGGCGGTGTCGTAGTTTCCGCTGCGCGCGGTGTATTCCTTCAGGGCAGGCAGTGCACGCGGGCCGCCAGCCAGGGGAAGGGCTTCGGCCGGCTCCAGCAGCTCCAACGGCTCTTCATGCCGCTGCCGCACAGCGGCCAGTTCCTCGGCCAGGCTTTCCCTTAGCTGACTCCAACCGGTCCACTTGTTGCGGTTCCGGCGCGCAATGTCATAGGCGACGTTCAAGTTCATCGTGAGCCGCTGGAAGCCTCCCTTCTTCCAGGCACTGC
Organism: Paenarthrobacter sp. AT5; assembly: GCF_032764245.1. Lineage (NCBI taxonomy): Bacteria > Bacillati > Actinomycetota > Actinomycetes > Micrococcales > Micrococcaceae > Paenarthrobacter > Paenarthrobacter sp. AT5. Next base: position 74,230 of record NZ_CP136442.1, on the reverse strand, counting down.
CGGGAACGCGGATGGCGCCGGTCTTGGCGTTCTCGTGCGGGCCGGCGTCGATGCTGGAGAAGCGTTTCGCAGCAGCCTGCACGAATTCCTTGGCGTCGGTGAAGGCGACACCGAAATTCAACGGGAGGTAAAGGTGGCGACCGCCGCCGGGCGACTGGTCTTCGATCCAACGGACACCGTTGCTGGAAAACCAGTGGCACAACGTTTTGTAGTCCGACTCAACTTTGTCCTGCCCGCCGCGGCTGACGTCCAGGTCGAGACAGATGGTCCGGACCAACCCATCAGCGCCGCAGGTTCGAACAGCCGCCGGGAGCGAGGGCAGGGCATCCGTGAGGTCGCGTTCCCCGCTGTCCCGGTAGGATTTCCCGCCATCCTTGGACAGCCGGACCCGGGGTTGCGAAGCAAGCAGGCCGGCCAAGGCATGCCATTCAGCTTCCGCCTGCTTACGGGCGGCAAGGGGCGAAAGAGCTAGGTGTGTTTCCGACACGCCGTCTCCGGCGGTTTCGGATACATCACCCACCGAAAAAAGGTGTGCGTGTATGATGGAACCAACTCCATATGGAGGAGGGCATGAAAATACCCTGCATCTGTATGTTGCTCAATATCGAGGAATCTTGGCGGAAACGTTCGGTATTGAGTAGAAAACTTCAGATTGAAGGCTCGCTTAGGCGGGCCTTCAATGTTTAACTGGCCTTTTCGATGGGCAAAGCCTCCTGACCAGTAAGCGTTTCTATGTCTATGGAAGATAGCTTTTCTTTCACTACTTCAGCGATAAAAGAGCTGGCCGATGTCCCGAGATAGTCTGCAACGGCGAAGAGTTTCTCTGCCTCTGCAACGGGGATACGGGTAGTCAGAACGTGTCGGTCGCCCTTAGATGGGCGCCCACCTGATGCGCGTTTCTGAAATGCCATACTCAGCACTCTAGGTTTCTGAAATGCCATATCGTCGCAGATCAGTGGCGTGTCGCATATATTTCTCCTCGTTGTGCGCGTCATCGTCACAGTCCTCGTGCCACGGGCTGTTGAAGCATTTAGCCACGTACGCTGCCGGCAGCTTTCAGTACAGTGCGGCGGATTTTCCGGTCTTGAGCACCGAGGTGACAGTTCCCCTCGAAGTCTCGACTCGTTCAACGTTAGACATGTCTAGCGTAATGGTTAAAGCATAAAACGCAATCTGCCGGTCAATACGGGACAATGGACGCATGGAAAGCACTGATCGACTCCCATACATTGGCGCTGCCGCAGCATACCGCGGCACCGTCATGTTCGATCTCGCCGAAGAGTTTGAGATAGGTTTTTTTCTCTCTTACTACAGGAATTTCTCCATTCCACACATTGCGCAAGTTCTTGCGGATACAGGAGAGGTGCACGCACAGCCGTCAAAACGCTCGATGGACACAGCAATAATCATGTACGAACTCATCGAGGATGGGTTCGATGGCGCAAGAGGCCGGGCAATAATTGATCTGCTGAACAGAGTCCACAAGGGAGTCAAGGGGACAAACGAGGACTTCCTCTATGTGCTGACCACGCTCTTGGTAGTTCCAATCCGTTTCTGCGACGTGTATGGCCGACGAGACACTACTTCCGACGAGCGCAACGCCGCCACGGTGTTCTATGCAGAGCTGGCAAAACGAATGCGCATCAGCCATGCCTTCACCTCTTATGACGATGCTGCCGAATTTCTTGATGACTACGAGAGGCGCTTCTCTGCCCCTAGTTCAGAGGGTGCGGAGTTGATGGCCTCGACGATGAGTTTGTTTCGGGAACGCCTTCCACGCCCAGCAGCACGCCTGGCTGCACCAGTTCTGTCGGTGTTGTTCAATGACCCTCAACTGAGCCGGTCACTCGGACTTCCAATCCCGAACCGAGTGATGAGGGCATCCGTGCATCTTGGCTTGCGGCTTCGAGCCGCTCAGCTTCGTCGACGTCGACCGCGGACTCGGTCCCGGTTCAACCCCGGCCAAGCAGGTAGCGGCGTGTACCCGGGAGGCTACGGACTTGATGAGCTAGGGCCGCGCAATCGTGTCAGCTGAAAGCAAAGAGTTTCGACGCGCTAAACAGGCGGCTAAGAAGCAGCTGCAGAATTTGGCGCTGCCTCCTGAGCTGTCATTAGAAATGCTTCAATCGAAAGTCGAGCGCGAGCGTGCTATCAGCATCACCGTAAGGCCGGCTGGCCCGGATGACGACCCTCTTGTCACCGGTAGCGTCCTTTTCACTGCGAACCACGCTGTTATTACATACCCCGCTGATGCCAGTCCCCACCGCCAAATCAAGGTCCTCTGCCACGAGTTTGCGCACCTCATATTTGGCCACGTGCAAACCGATCCGTTCACCAATATCCCGGACGATATGAGCGAGATGCTGCAGCTGCTGGACCCGAGCATGATAAAGGCGCAACTACTTCGGCGCCGCTGTTTCGATAACCCCGCAGAGCTGGAGGCTGAGATTTTGGCCGATATGCTCTCCGTTCGACTCACCTGGTCCTCCACGCGCAGGTCTCCGACACCCGACGCGTTCGGAAGAGTCTTCGGATGAACGACTGGATACCGGCAGCCGTACTCTGGGGCCTGACGCTCGTCCGGCTTCCAACTGTGCGCAACCGCGAGGCTCTCCCTGCCTTCTGGGGTTCCCTCTTCGCCTCGATAGCTTTCACCCTTTACGTCCCTTCGGTCTACCTGACGGTTGACAATGCAATGGGAGGTGGCAATATTGCCGGTCTTATCCTCTCGGAGTTTGTCATCGCGGCCCTGTGGCAAATTCAGCGTTCCTTGCAGGTAGCCACGACCACCGGTACAGTACCGGCCCGCGACCGTCCATGGGTCCGCTGGTGGGCAGTCTGTTCCCTCGCCATGCTCTTGACCTATCCCGGGTGGAACGCACCCGAATCCACCAGATGGATGGTGAGTGTATACGGGGCCCATCCAGCGCTCCTTGTCTTTCAGACATTTGCCGTGACTTTCATAATGACCGTAAGCGTCAGCGCGTTGAGGATCTGCTGGCCTCGGATGAATCAGATGGAAGGCCTGTTTGGTGCTGGATTCAGGATGGTTCTCGCTGGATTCGGCATCGCCCTCATGATCGCTGGCATGCGCCTTTACGGGAACTTTCTTCCACCAGGGTCAGGAGCCAAAGCAGCAGTTGAACAGTTCTTCGAATTGGCTCAACAAGTGATTGTCATCCTCGTATCATTAGGGCTTTCGCTCCCAAGGCTCACCGCTGTGGCGCAGAAGTTCGCCCTAACCGTGCGTGCAGCCCAGATGCTGCGTACCATCCAGCCGATCTGGCAAGGCGTAGCTTCGGCTGAAATGGATCTCGTTATTGATTCGAAGCCGTACTCCAAAGCCGAGTTCTTGAGCATCAATAGCGTCGCGCGCCTCCAGCGACGGGTGTCGGAAATTCGAGACGCTGAGATCAGGGCCCGAACGAGCGGATACACAATGGATCCACAAAGCGCTGAAATAGTTAGAGAGGTTGAGACACTCTTGTACAACTACCCAGACAGCCATACGAGCAGTGAGAAGCAGCGAGTTGAAACCTAGGAACAGCCCCTACGCAGAACAACGTCGAGCAGAACTCGCCCGACGGTTGCGCGTATTGCTCGACGTTGTGGTGGCCGAAGGCGGCCGTCCCTATGAGTTCACCGACATTCAGGCAGCTTTAGCCGAGAAGGGCGTGAAGCTGTCCCGCGCGCGGTGGTATTACATGCGTGACGGTGATGGTCCGCTGGTCACGGATGAGAAGCTCCTGATGGCGTTGGCAGAGTTCTTTGGTGTCCCCGGTGCATACCTGACCGATCCAGGATCAGAGATGCCGGATCGCGTGGAGGCCCAGCTGGAGCTTCTCAAAACAATGCGGAAGAACCAAGTAAAGTCCTTCGCACTTCGTGCCTTGGGTGAGGTCTACGACGCCGAAAGCGTCCGTTCTCTAGCCAAGCTCATAGATACCGCGCTGGACAAGGGCAAATAGCACTGTTTAACCGAGTAATGACTTAGTCGCATGTTATCGTTAGACATGTCCAAAGTCATGTCTAAGGTCCTCCACGCTACCTACCGAACTCGAAAAGCTCATACCTGCTGCGCCTGTTGTCTTTGAGGCAGGTAGCACTTGAGTTCCATCGGGACACGAATGGGCCTCGTTGCCGCTGTACCCGCCCTTGCCATCGGATTACTGGTGATCGTGATTGACGACGGAGGTACGCCAGCGCAAGCGGCCTCTGCGTGCCGCGCTCCTGCCAGTCTTGCTGGCCGCACTGACAGTCTCGTCCCCACCGCTGGTTTTGATGTTGAACAGATGAAGAATGCTGAAGCGATCATGAAGGCTGCTTCGAACCTTGGTTTGCCTGTTGCTGCTCAGTTGTTGGGGGTTCAAGCCGCGATCGGTGAATCCTCGTTGAGGGTGATTGACCGTGGAGATGGGGCGGGGCCTGACTCTCGGGGTCTTTTCCAGCAGCGGGACAACGGCGCGTGGGGGTCTTACTCGGACCGCATGGACCCCATGATTTCCGCAACGAACTTCTTCAAGGCTTTGCAACGGGTGCAAGGTTGGGAAACTTTGGAGCCCAGCCGTGCGATTAACCGTGTGCAGCGCAACGCGGACCCGAATCACTACACGAAGTTCCGCACCCAGGCCACAGGTCTGGTGAAGGCTCTCGGCGGCGAGAACGCCATCGGCGTTGATCCCAGCGGCACGTGCCCCACGGCGGGAAATACCGTCGTCGGCGACCTGGAAGGCAACTGGGTCCACCCGCTTCCGGGCTCGACCTTGACGAGCGGATATGGCCCACGTCCCACTCCGGCAGGGACCATCAATTTAGGCAATTTCCACTACGGGGTGGACCTCTCGACCCCAGGTACTCCGGGCACAATCGTAGCCGTGACGGACATGAAAATCGTCAAGACCAGGGAAACGGACGGTGCCTACGGCACCGGCGTGACCGGGCAGACCACCGACGGAAAGCTCACGATCGCCATGTTCCACATGGAGGCCGGCTCGGTACAGGTCAAGGAGGGCGACACCGTTGCTGCCGGCACGCCGCTGGGCACCGAGGGCGCGACAGGCAATGTCACCGGCCGGCACCTGCACATGGAGTTCTTCGCCGGGACACCGTCCAACCCTTCGGCCTCGGCCCATCCCACGATCGACCCGACCCCGATCCTGAAAGAGAAAGGCATTCTCTAAATGCGCAAGCAACTGGCCATCACGGCAGCTTTGGCAGCCGCTTTTTCCCTGGGCGCGTGCGCCGGGGGCACCGAGAACGGGCCGGCGGCAGGAGCCGTCCCTACCGTGCAGGCCGGGCAGGAGAGCCACAGCGCCGACGACGGCCATGATCACGGCGCGGACGAACACCATGGTGTCCCGGAAGTGACCTGGGATCCCGCAGCGGAGACGGCGGTCAAGGACACGGCCGGCAAGGTCATGGGCCTGTTCGCCCGGCCCGACGTTCCAGCAGCGGCCTGGTTCTCCGATCTCGCCCCGTACCTGGCGCCGGACTATGCGGAGGATGCACGGTACATCGACCCGGCGCGCGTGCCGATCCGGAAAATCACCGACGGTCCGGCAATCAGCAGGGAAGCCGGCAACCCGCGGACCGCCACTGCCTCGTTCTCAACGGATGCAGGGAGGTGGCAGATACTCCTGCACCGGGCCGGACAGCAGCAGCCCTGGCTGGTGACAGCCATTTCCCCACAAGACCCGGCCCAGGCCACGACCTCATGACACGACAGATCCCGGACCGAGCGAGAGGAACAATTCGATGAGCACGAACTGGCAGGGGAGCGAGCGGAAGAGCCGCGCACCCATTAGTCTGACCGATCCGCAGCCCGAAAAAACAACAACCATGCCCGCAGCTGTCATCCACGCCGTCCCCGTCGCGCCGGCACCGGTTGAGCCACAGCAGCAGCCGGCGGCGGCCATGGTGGACCACAGTGAAGCCCCGCTGGTCAGCGGCCGCCGCAGCGCAACTGTCCTGCGCAAGGAGAACGTTAATGATCAGCTGCCCCCGGCTACCGGCTGGCAGGCGTTCCTTCGGGCGGCCAGCTTTGGATTGATCAGCCCGAAGGCCGGCGCGGCCGAGCTGGCCCGCAGGGCAGACCTGTCCGCGATCCAGCGCGTGTACTCACGTCCGATGCAGATCATGGTCGCCCAGCCCCTCGGCGGCGTGGGCAAGACGATGTGCAGCATCGGCCTGGGCTCCACGTTCGGCATCCACTCCGGGCAGCAGACGCTGGTATGGGACAACAACGAAATGATGGGCACCGCCGGCGTGCGGACCAACGCGAACGATTCCATCCGTACCGTATGGGATCTGCTGAACGTCCTGGAATCCTTCGAGACGGTAACAGCCCGCAAGGGCGAGCTGTCCTATTACACCCGCCATCAGGGCAACAACCAGTTCTCCGTGCTGGTCGCGGACGAGGACGCGGACCGGATGAAGTCCATCGGGGCCGAAGAGTTCAACCGCATCCACACGGTAGTCAGCCGCTTCTACGACACCATCATCGTGGACACCGGCAACAACACCCGCTCCGCGAACTGGCTCGCCTCGATCGAAGTCACGGACCAGCTCGTGATCCCCACGACGTTGAAACGCAACGCCGTCGTGTCCGCGCTAAGGATGATCGAACAACTCGAGTCCATGTCCGAACGCACCGGCAACCCGCACTACAAGGACCTGGTAGCCAACGCCGTCGTCCTCGTCACCCAAGGCGGAGGAGCCAAAGTTTCCGCAGCCGAGCAGGCAGAACTTCGGGAGAACCTGGCCTCCGCGGTACGGGTCCTGATCGACATCCCCTACGACGAGGCCCTGGACACCGGCTCAATCATCGACTGGCAGCTCGTCGCAGACCCGGCCCGCCGCGCCTTCGAACAAGCATCGGCCGAAATCGCAGCCGGGCTCCTGGCCACCGACCAAAAACACACGACTTCCACCACGACCATCAACCGGTAAGGACCGAGAACCATGTTCAGCACGATCACCAGCGAAATCATCATCCGTTCCGCGGTCCCTGCCGCCGAGAACCCGCTCGGCGGTGTCCAGCCGGACATCAGCGTCTTCGGCGTGAAGTTCCAGAGCGCCATTGAACTTGTCCTGGGCGGCATCTGGGCTCTTGCCATGATCCTCGTCGCTGCCGCGTTCCTGTGGAACCTCGCCAAGTGGGGCTTCGCCCGCCAGCGCGGCCACTCTGACGACATCGAGGAAGGCGCAGCGGGCGCGAAGAAGAGCGGCATCGCCTTCGCGGCCGTAGCCGGCGCCAGCGTGATCCTTGGCGGCATCCTCGCCCTGACCAGCGCCGCAGGGGCCTGACCCATGCGAAAACACTGGAAAGCACTCACGGCAGTAGGAGTCGTGGTCCTGATCGTCGCCGTGGCCGTTATCCTCATCAACCGCCCCGCACCGGCCACGGAACAGGATCCCGGCTCGCTCCAGGCCTCCGGGAAGTTCGGGTTCCCCGTCTCCGACCTCAGCATCGGGGAAGGCGGAACCACCAAAGCCAGTGACGGCAAAACCATCACCGGCTACAACGGCACCTGCGACTCCGCTGCACAGGCCGCAGCCAACTACACGCACCTCATCAAGGATCTGAACCTCGGCACGTGGGAACAGCAGAAAAAGGTCCTCACCGAGGTGTCCAAGCCCGGACCATGGTTCGAGGAAGTAACCTCCGCGGGGGATCTGTTGGCTGACGCTGAAAGTCTGCCCGCGGGTGCGTTCGATGGCGGGTGGTACACGCGCTCTGACGTGGCCGCCGGCGGCTTGTACCGGGTTGCCGGCTGCGAAGAAGAGCAGGGCGCAGTCGTTCAGGTGTTCACCGGTGGCGTTGGTGCCAGAGTGAACGAGGCCCCCAACGCCTTCTTCCAGACCATCACTTTTGAACTGGCTTGGGACGGTGATTGGAAGATCACCGATGCCGCAATCGTCCCCGTCAACCAGGACTTCGACGGCCGCGTCAAGGACGGCGGGCCCATGAGCGTCGGCACCAACATGGATGGGGAAACGGCCCCGGTCCTGCGAAACGATCTGGTCAGCGCTTTCTTCAAGGACAAGAGCAGGGACGGATGGATTGAGTATGCAAACGCTCAGCGCTAACAGGACGATCCGTCTGGCCGCAGTCTTGCTGGTGTTGTTCCTTGGCTTCGGTGTGGTGTTCGCCGGCCCTGCCCACGCGGCGGATGAGGTAACCGCAACAGAGAAACTGAACGCCGACCAGCTCAAGCGCCTCGCGGGGTTACCCGAGGCCCAGCGGAACGGGATCCGGGACCGGCTCAACCACGAGCTGGGTAAAGAAAGCTGCGCCGACTTTGCCTTCTTCACGTCCATGGGCGGCAACGATTGCGAGAACGTCGCGGCCAAGGCGTTCGGCACTTTCCTGACGACGCCCGAAAAGTCCCTGGACTATGACGGTAAGAACACCGCCCCGTTCTGTGCCGGCCTGTCCGCCGTGGGCGCACCTTTGAATGCCACCGCCTGGTGCGTGCAGGGAGCGGCGTGGCAAGACTTTTCGCCGCTGGCCGGGGTGGCTCTTCGTACGGCCCTGTCGGTGATACCCGGCGGGCAGGTGGTGTTGGGCACGGTCGATACCGTGGCGTTCATCGCGGACGCGAAGGACGGGTTCGAGAGGTTCGCCAACACCGTTAAGGAAGAGGGGGTGACGGCCACCAACGAGGTGCTGAACAACCTGTTGAAGGTCGCCACGTTCGAGATTGACGACGCGTTCCGCAACACCTGGGCCGCGTTTTCCGCGATCGGGATCCTGATCATGGGTTTGATGTATTTCAAGCTCTGGAAGGACGTCTCGAATGAAGAGATCGACCTGGACTCCGCCCGGCAGTCCCTGCTGTGGTACGGGCCGCTGTCGACGATCCTGGTGCTCTTCGGCCCGGCCCTGGGCTATGTGGTGAACGGGTGGATGACCGGGATCAGCGAGTCCGTGACGTTCTGGACGTCCAGCCGCGTCACGGATTTCGGGGTCGCTATCTCCCGGTTCGCCTCGTATGAATCCAGCGGCGCGTTCGGCCCGCTGGCGGCAGTGATCTTGTTCGGCCTGTTGTTCGTCTCGGCGTGGGCCATGCTGGGCTTGCTGGCGGTGCAGCCGCTGGCCCTGTACCTGCTGGGACTTGGGCTGGCCCTGATGATCGGTTTCATGATCCACCCGAAGTACCGGGAGCGGGTGGGCAAAGCGGGGGCACTCTGGATCGGGATTTCCCTGTCCAAGCCGCTGCTGCTGCTGCTCATGGGCGCGGTCTTCAGTTACATTGCGTCCCGCCCGGCGTTCAGCGACGAGGGCGTTGACGATGGCATGGTGAACGCCGCGTCGGTGTTCCTGGCCGCCGCCGCGATGCTCGTCCTGGCCTTTTCGCTGCCGCTGCTGTTCAAGTACGTCCCGATCCTGCCCTCATCCTCCACCAGCCTGGGCGCGGACCGGCAGTCCGTTGCCGGGGCTGCCATGGTCGCCGGGGCCGGCGCTGGAATCTCTTCGGCCATCAGTGCGCGCAGGACCTCGCAGGTCCAGTCCGGCAACTCCGGGGGCGGCGGCAACCGTTCCGGCGGCGGTAAGGCCGGCACGCAGGGAAAACCTGATGCCGAACAGGAAACACCCGGGCCCGGGAATCCGGGCCGGCGCAGCACCGCCTCGAGGTCCGGCGGGCAGGGACAGGACCCGCAGGAGACGCAGACAATCGGCGAACTGCAGAAGTCCGACCGCACCGGGGCCGGCGGCGGAAAAGCGGGCCAGATCATCCAGGCCGGTGCCGCATCGGTGGGCCGGGGTTCGGTGAAGGTCGCGGCCGGCGGCGCTACGGCATTCCTGCTGGCGGGCCGGGAAGCTGCACGCCAGGCGGCCCTGCGGGGCAGGCAGTCCGCCCGGTCGATGGCACCGGATACCGACCACATCAGCGGCCGGTAAGGCCAAGTACAGGCACGGAAAGAGCAGGTAGTCATGGGACGAATGGTTGTTGTCGGCGGCGAGGTCCAGGGCCGTGGCCTGTTCGGGGGAAACCGCACAACCCCGGAGTGGATCGGCCTGTCGGCGGCCGTCGGCGCGGCGCTGCTGGTCGTCATGGCCGGCGGCAGCGGGATTGTCAGCCTGATCATCGCCGCCGTGCTGGTCCTGACCGGGATCATTCTGACGACCCCGAACAAGTTCTCCGGCCACCGCTCCCTGGGCGCCCTCTTCGTGGAGTCCCGGCACAAGACACTCCGGCGCCGGAACACCTCCCTGGTCTATGTCCCGGTCAAAGACCGCCCGCACACACGGATGGTCAAGGCCGGCCGAAAAGACAAGGCCCGCGCCGATGGCCAGGGCCTGATCGAGGTTCCCGCCCAGCACAAGGACAACGCGCCGCTAATGGTGGGCACCGTCCGGCACTTCACCGTGGACACCCCGGACGGGCCGCTGGCCATCTTCCGCCACCAGGGCAAAGTCACCAAGCCCTACTACACGGCCACCATGGAAATCATGGGCTCGTCCTCGGCTATCCGCGAAGAGTACCGCAAGGAATCCGGGCACGTGGCCCGCGGCCAGTACCTGGCCCGGCTGGCCCGCCGCCAGTCGCTGGTAACCCACGTACAGTCCCTGGCCCGGGCCGTGCCGATGGACTCGGCCGACCACCTGCTCTGGGTCAAAAGGCGGGTGGCCAAGGACGTCCCAGAGATCCTGCTGGAATCCTACGGCGCGCTCTGCGAAACCGTGCGCTCACGCTCCGAACAGCACCGCACCTACGAGACCTTCCGAATCCCGAACTCTCCGGCACTCTTCCGCCGCGCGGACGCCCTCGGCGGCGGAGACGAAGGGATCGGCCAGGCGATCTACCAGGAAATCCGCTCGGCGATGTCCCAGGCCACGATGATGGGATCAATCATCGACTTCCGGCCGCTGGGACCTGCGGCCATGGCCGCCCTGCTGCGCCACCTGCAGGATCCGGACTTCGACATCGACGACCACGACGGCGCCGACCTGATGGACTGCTGGCAACACCTGGACGGCGACGCCTCGCCCCTGTCACTGGTCGTCAACAAGCACTGGCACATCCGCACCGGATACGTGCCGGCCTCGGCCTTCAGCCCCCAAGCCATCCCCGTGGAAGCCCTGGAAGCGGTGATCAGCGGCATCCAGCCGGCCGTGGTGCACACGGTGTCCATGGTCATGGAACTTCAGGACGCGCGCAGCGCCCGCGCCAAGGCACGCAGCCACGCGGCCATGGACCGGGCCAAAGAGAAACAGGTCGCCAAATCCGGCGTCGTCACCGACGGCTCCGAAGAAGTGCTGCTCGCAGCGTCCCACCAGCGCCTCCTGGACCTCAAACCCGGCTCCGGGCACCACGGGGCGGCCTACGCCCTGTATATCTCGTTCGCCGTGGAGAACGAGGACGAGATCCTCTCCACCACCGACATCATCGAGGCCGCAGCCTCCGACGCCGGCATCGAGTTCATCGACTGGCTGGACCACCGCAACGACCTCGCCCTGATCACCACCATGCCGTTCACGAGGGGAATCCGATGACCACCACGAACGACACCAAAAAATCCAGCCTCCCCAACGCCCTGGCTAACGCGTTCCGGCGGACGCCCAGCGTACAGGCCCGCGGCGATCGGCTGGCCATGGACGCCGCAGGCGCTGCTCCCGCGGCCGGCGGGCCGGGCCGTGCACGGCCGCTGTCGAAATCCGCGGTGAAGAAGGCGGAGAAGAAAGACACCAAGCGGCGCGAGTCCGCGGAGTCCAGAGCGAACGCCGCCGCCCGCTGGCACCATGAGCGCAAATGGGGCTTCGCGTCCCGGCTGGGCTTCTATGACCCGGCCGCGCCGGGGGTGGAATCCTCCACCCGGCAGATGGAATTCTCGCACATGGCCATCGCGTCCCCGCCGACCTCGCACCGCGGCCTGGTGTTCGGCGTCGACGCCGGCTCCGGCTGGATGATCGTCCACGACCCCTTCACCGCCTACGGGGAGACCATCGAGTCCCCAAATGTCTGCTACATCGGAGACCTCGGGCAAGGGAAATCCTCGGCCATGAAAACCTGGGGCGTGCTGCGCCAGCTGATCCTGGGCCGCCGCGTGGTCGTGATCGACAAAAAGTTCCAGAAAGACCTCGGCGCCGGCGAATACACGCCCCTGGCCAGGAGGCTGGACGTCGCCCCGGTGCGGTTCCGCATCGGCGGCGGCGGGTCACGGATCAACATCCTGGATCCGCGCATTGCCGCCCGCGTGAACGAAGAGCCCGGCGCAGGCGCAGATGATGACCGGTCGACCCCGGCGGGGCAGTCCATGCTGCTGCGTGCGGTGATGGAAGAAGCCCTGGCCCGGCCCATGAGCCCGAAAGAGGGCAAGGCCGTGCGCATGGCCCACCGGCAGGCACTGCGGCAAGCGGCAGCGGCAGCCGAAACCGCGCACATCGGGCACGTCCTTCACGCCCTGTACACCCCGGACCCGGCGGCGGCCGGTGCGGCCGGCCTGACCGTCGAAGAACTGCGCGGATGGGGCCAGGACCCCGCCTTTGAACTCGAACGCATGATCGAAGACGACCTGGCCGGCCTGATCGACGGCCCCACCAGCCAGGACATCGCGCTCAACGCCGGCCTCACGGTTTTCGACGTCTCCGCCCTGCCCGAAGACGGCCCGGCCCTGCCGATCGTCATGACCATCATCAACACCTGGCTGGCCAACACCCTGTACGGCCAGCAGACACCGGTCCCGACCATCCTGCTGATCGAGGAAGCCTGGCACACCGTCCAAGGCTCGGTCGCCACCGTGACCCGGCGCAACACCAAACTCTCCCGCGCCCTGTCACTGTCCTGCCAGTTCGCGTTCCACCACATCTCCGACATCCCCGAGACCAGCCCGGCCATCTCCATGCTAAAGGAATGCGGCACCGTCCTGCTGTACAAGCAGCAAAAATCCGCCGACGCGCTGGCCTGCGAGGACATGTTCAACCTGCCCCCGGGATCCGCCGGCGTCATATCGCAGCTGGTCAAGGGAACCTGCCTGTTCAAGATCGGCAGCCACGATCCCTTCGAAGCCATCCACGTGCGCAGCCCCCTGGAAACCGAACTGACCAACACGGACGGCGCCATGAAGTCCACCAGCACCATCGCCTTCACCGACGACACACCCGCCACGGAGGTTGTACCGGCATGAGCCAGCCCACGTCCACTGACACACTCCTGAAACTGATCCTCGCCGGCACCGTCGCCGGCCTGCTGGCACTGGCCTGGGTGTCGGCGTTCCTGGGCGAACTCCTGACACCCACCGGCATGCCGTGGACCAGCATGCCCCAGCTCGTGAACCGCTTCAAGGAAGGCAGCTTCCAGTGGCCCCCAGCCGCAACATACATTCTGATCGTCCTCGCTGTCATTGGCTTCCTTGGGGCAGCCTTCCTGGCCTCCCGCGGCGGCGGCCGCGGCAGCGCGTCCCAGCGCACCCTGGCCGGCCGGCTGGCCACCGGGTCCCGGCTCTCATCCCTGACCGAAAAGCACCGGGCACGCGAATCCAAGCAACTGCATCCGGACGCCGAAAACCTGCCGCCCGGCCAGAAACTCGGGTACACGCTGGCCGGGAAACGGCAGATGCTGTTCAGCGGCTACCGGCAGACCGGACTTAGCATCGTTCCCCCCGGCGGCGGCAAGACCTCCGCCTGCGTCATCCCCCGAATGGCCGGCGCCCCCGGCGCCGCCCTGATGACCTCCAACAAGATCGACGGCGTACCCGAAGTGATCGCAGCCCGGCACAGCCAGGGCCGCATCTGGATCTTTGACCCCAACGGCATCTACCGGGCAGCGGACCGCCCGGACTTCATCTTCAACCCCCTGTCACTGGTGAAAGACACCGTCACCGCCATGGAACTGGCGTCGGTCATCATCACCGCAGCAAAGAAAAACAATCCCCGCGACGGGGACGGCAAAGATGACGCCCACTTCGGCCCGGCCGGCGAAACATGCCTGGCCTGGGCACTGCTGGCGGCAGCAACCGAGAAAAAACCCCTGTCAGCGGTACACGAATGGATGGCCCGCGGCGATCTAATCCGGATCAAGGACATCCTGGAAGACGCCGGATACGACTCGGCCGCCGCAGACATGTTCGGGTTCAGCAAATGGCCCGACCGCACCAAGGGCTCACTGATCGCCACCACGCAACGGATGTGCCGGGACCTCTCCCACAGCACCTTCCGCGACTGGACAACACCGGCAGCCGGTATCGACGCGTTCGACCCCGCGAGGTTCCTGGGCAGCAAGGACACTCTGATCCTGCTCTCCGAGCGCCGCCCCGGCGGAACCGGGGCAGTGATCACCGCCATCGTCAAATCCATCACCACGGCCGCCAGGAACCAGGCCCCCGGCGCCGCCCGTCTGCGGGTCCCGCTCGTCGCGGAACTGGACGAAGTCGCCAACATCGTCCCGTGGCCCTCACTGCCGGAAGACTTCAGCTACTTCGGTTCCCTGGGCCTGTGCTTCACCGTCTACCTTCAGGCGTACGCCCAAGGCGTAGGGGAGTGGGGCGAGAACGGTATGCGGACTCTCTGGCAAACCGCCGGGTTCCGGCTCGTGGGCGCGAACGAGGAAACCGCATTCACCCGCGGGCTCTCCGAAACCATCGGCACCTGGGAGAAAGAGATGGGGAAGGACCGGCCCACCAAGACCCTGCCGAAGGCGGGACCGGAGGATTTCGCGAACCTGCCGGGCTTCACCGCATTCCTGTTCAGCGCCAGCGCTCCGGCCACCCTCATCAGCCTGTTCCCCTGGTTCAAGGACAAGCAACTCTCGAAAACCATCAAGGAAGGGCTGCCCGCAGCCGGGGAACCCGCGCAAGCCAAACCGGCTTCCCCTGTTCCTGTACAAACCCTTGCCCCGGAAGAAGCAACGCGATGACCGCCGAACCGGAGACTGCAGACGAGGAACCGACAGAGGAAGAACTGACCCAGCAGTTCGTGATGTGGGTCGAGCTCATGATCCACGACACCGAATCCGTCCCCGATACAAACAACGAGCGGTACTGGTGCCCGCAATGGTGGGCCCACCCCGAAGCAGTCAGCCGCCTCACCGCCCTGCACTCCGCCTACGCACAGGCCGTCACCGATGACACGGTGTCTGCGTGGTGGGTGCAGCACTGGGACAGCCACACCCGCATCCTCTTCTCCCAGCACGGACCGTTCGAGAACTGCCAGACCCGCCACACCTTCCACGACCGGGCAGACTCATACACACCACGGCTGTTGACAGAACCTCCGCCGGCCGGATGGACTCCTTGATAATTCATAGGCGTTATTCTGGGCGTTTTCTCCTAGGCCGAAGTTACGTGGGGCTGATCGTGGTTCCTTGTGGTTCCGGGCGATCAGCCCTCTTTTGTACCACTGTTTGTAGCCACTAAATTAGGGTGTGCCGTGCCGTCGATGCGTGATGCCGCTTCCTGCGAGGTTCCCCTCTCTGTCCATGATCTTGTTCTGTACGGGGAGCTGTCGAGGCTGACTGTTCTAAAACAGCAGGGGCGCCAAATCACGTGCCAGTAAGCGGGCGTCGTCGGCTTGATCGGAGATTGCGGTGAATCGTTCGGCCGGACCGGAGAGGCAGAGGGCCGCGCGGGCAGGCATATCAGGCAGTCCTACGGGGATAGCGAGAGACGCGTTTCCCTCTTCAAGTTCGTTTATGTCGGACGCGAACCTTTGTTTCTGGATGGCGGACAGCTGTTGATTCAGCTGTTCTCTGTCGGTGATGGTGCGGCTGGTTAATCGGGCAAGTTTCCCCTTGGGCAGGGCTTTCGTGATGTCGCTGTATCCTGCCAGCATCAGTTTTCCCGCCGCCGACGCATGAGGATAGCGGACCATTTCTCTTGATGACAGGAGAGGGCGGTCTGCATCTTCGTCAGCGATTTTCAGCGCAGCATTGCGAAACAGGATCAGGTGGACAGCGAAACGGGTACCGTTTCGAAAGTCTTCTATGGCCGAATGCGCTGCGGTGGGCACGAAGGGCGGGGCCGCGGCCGTGATGAAGTCTGAAAGGGCATGTCCCAGAGCGAATCCGCGTAGATCCGATGTCCGGACCAGGTATTCATCGCCGACGAGCGAGTTCAGCAGGCGGTAGGCGGTGGCCGGAGGCATTTGCAGGGTATCGGTAATGTCCTTCGCAGTGCTTCCGGTGCCCAACCGCGCCACGGTTTCCAGGATTTTGAGCGATTTCGAGGCGGCGCTGGATCCAGGGCGTTCAGGTTTGTAATTCACGAGGCACCCCCGGGTTCGTAAAGGTCGGAATCCCTGGTTTCGTCGTAGATGCCGACTCCGGCAAGACGCCGTGGTGCGAAGTGGTGGGCCAAGGCAGCAAAGACGACACTGGCAAGCACAACCCCGAAGTATATGAACACCACAAGGTTTCCGGCCTGAACGGAAACCTTGGCGGCATACCCAAGGATGACTCCGATGATGAGGGAAGTGAAGGCCGCCAGAATCCAGTTGGCAAGTGTATTTTCACCGATGCGGTGCAGGAAGAACGGCAGGGATGCGCTGGCCAGAATGTACGAGCCAAGGTACCCGTACGCGCCCAACGTAAACAGGCTGGTCAGACCCTGTTCCGGCCTGATGCCGGAGGCGAGCACCGCAATGGGAACGGCCGCAACCACCGGAATTACGGCCATGATCGCAATCCAGGGAGTGCGGAACACGGAATGCGTTCGCCCGACTGCCCGCGGAGCTACCCCTTCCCTGCCCATGCAGAACAGTGTCCGCGCCAGGGCGTTCACCGATGCGATCGTGCAGGCGAAGAAAGACGCGGCAATGCCCAGATTCAGCACACCCGCAAAAACCGGTGAAGCCTGGGAAAAGAGGTCAGAGAGCGGTGTGGAACTGGAGGCGACCTCGGTGGGCGCGCCCCTGAGCGCTATGTCCTGCGCGGTGACCGCAAAAAGATAAAACACCCCCGTCACTACCGGAGTCCAGGTCATGGCGCGCGGAACGCTGACGAAGGGCCTGCGCGCTTCTCCGCCCAAGGTGGAGGGGCTCTCAAATCCGACAAACGCGCTGACGGCAACGACGATCCCTATGGGCAGCGCATCCCAGCCGATGTTTCCGGTTAACACCTGGCCAGGATCTGCGTCGGGCGCCCTGACGATGAGGTAAACCACCATGAGGATGGTGAGGATCGCAATTGAGGCGCATTCAACCAATAACGTAACCCCCGCCGATATCCGGATGCCCCGAACCATGAGTAAGGATGCGACACCGGCGGTGCCAAGAATGACCAATGCAGTAGGCACGAGCGGGTTCCGGACCTGTATGCCGAGGCTCGCAGCGAGCTGAACGGTATAGACACCCACGGCCAGCAGGCTGGCCATGGCTATTAGGGCATAACCGAAGATCGCTGACCAGCCGGCGGTGATGGCCGCCCTCGGCCCCAGTCCTCGGGCCGTGTAGCTGTACAGCCCGCTTACCGCCGCCATGCGTCGGGCCATGGGCCGCAAGCACAAGGACACCAGCAGCATGACAACCATGGCCAGAGCGAAAACAAGGATCAGATGCGTCCCGCTTACGCCCAGGACAAGCGCGGGAATCACGGAGATGGCTCCGGCCGGCGCAACGGCGGCCACGGCCTGGGCAAAAACCGGCAGGAATGACAGGTTGCGCCGGCTCAGCCCCTCAACCGGGGACCGGCGCGCAATGAAGCGTTTATTGCGGGCAGACATGAGAACTATCTTTCCGTCCGGCGGGCTCGCCCGCCTTGCTGCGTTCTGCAAGGCATCGGCCCGAGGTGTCAAAACATTAGCAGTTCCGGCTGTTGACGAGGCAGCCGGACAAACCGATTTCGAATGTTTCCAACATGTTAACTGCGGTGGGAAAATTGTCACGAAAGTTCTCATAGGAATCTTCTGAAAAAGGCTCGCGTAAAAGATTTTCAGCACGTAGCTTTGAGGCATGGCACGACGGTAAGTGATGGAGGTCACCCCCTCCGGACACCCTGCCAGGCCCTTAAAGCAGAGAAATCTGCGCCTTTATTTGGGCTATTGGATCCCGACCTCACCGGACGGGAAGCAGCAGGATTCCTGCGCTGCCTTCTACACGAAAAGGACAAATCGAGAAAACCCCGTGAAGTGTTCGGGCTATTTCAGTGCGCCCTTTTCGCATTGCAAACAAGTAAAAAACCGAGGATAAAGACGTCCTTCCGAAAATAGGAGAACAAGTAATGACGGTTTACGCGCCTCCTGGCACCGAGGGTTCGAAGGTCAGCTTCAAGTCCCGCTTCGAGAACTGGATCGGCGGCGAATGGGTTGCCCCGGCCAAGGGCCAGTACTTCGAGAACATTTCCCCTGTGACCGGCAAGGCCTTTTGTGAAGTAGCCCGCGGCACCGCCGAAGACATCGATCTGGCCCTCGACGCCGCGCATAAGGCGGCCCCGGGCTGGGGCAAAGCGTCCGTGGCCGAGCGTGCCTCGGTGCTGAACCGGATTGCGGACCGGATCGAGGACAACCTGGAGATGCTCGCCGTGGCCGAGACCTGGGACAACGGCAAGGCCGTGCGCGAGACCCTCGCCGCCGACATCCCGCTGGCCGCGGACCACTTCCGCTACTTCGCCTCCGCCATCCGCGCGCAGGAGGGCCGCCTCTCCCAGCTGGACGACGACACCACCGCCTACCACTACCACGAGCCGCTCGGCGTGGTCGGCCAGATCATCCCCTGGAACTTTCCGATCCTGATGGCCGTCTGGAAGCTGGCTCCCGCGCTGGCGGCCGGAAACGCCGTCGTGCTTAAACCTGCGGAGCAGACTCCGGCGTCCATCCTGGTGTTGATGGAACTGATCGCCGACATCCTGCCCGCCGGCGTCGTGAACGTGGTCAACGGCTTTGGCGTTGAGGCCGGCAAGCCGCTGGCGTCCAGCCCGCGGATCCGCAAGATCGCGTTCACCGGCGAGACCACCACGGGCCGGCTGATCAGCCAGTACGCCAGTCAGAACCTGATTCCGGTCACGCTGGAGCTTGGCGGCAAGAGCCCGAACATTTTCTTCTCCGACGTCGCGGCCGAAAACGACGCGTTCTACGACAAGGCACTCGAAGGCTTCGCGCTCTTCGCCTTCAACCAGGGCGAGGTCTGCACCTGTCCTTCCCGCGCGCTGGTCCAGGGCTCCATCTACGACTCGTTCATGGCCGACGCGCTGGCGCGCACGGAGAAAATCATCCAGGGCAACCCGCTGGACACCACAACCCAGATCGGCGCGCAGGCCTCCAACGACCAGCTGGAAAAGATCCTGTCCTACATGGACATCGGCAAGCAGGAAGGCGCGAAGCTCCTCACCGGCGGCGAGCGGAACATCCTCGACGGCGACCTGGCCGAGGGCTACTACGTCAAGCCCACCATCTTCGAGGGCACCAACGACATGCGTATCTTCCAGGAGGAGATCTTCGGTCCGGTAGTCTCCGTGGCCAGGTTCAACGACTACTCCGAGGCGCTTCAGATCGCCAACGACACGCTCTACGGCCTGGGCGCCGGCGTCTGGTCCCGCAACGGCAACGTGGCCTACCGCGCCGGCCGCGAAATCCAGGCCGGACGGGTGTGGGTCAACAACTACCACGCCTACCCGGCCGGGGCAGCTTTCGGCGGCTACAAGTCCTCCGGCATCGGCCGCGAGAACCACACCATGATGCTCGACCACTACCAGCAGACCAAAAACCTGCTGGTCAGCTACAACGAGAACAAACTCGGATTCTTCTAAAGCACCGCTGCCCGGGAGCACGCGCGCGGCGGGCTCCCGGGCAAGGGGCAGGGGCACTGTCGACGTGCCGGATGAAAACGTCTCCGCATCCGGCCCGCGCCGTACCGCCCGATCCCGCCAACCAATTTCCCAGCACGACAGGGCCGCACAGTGGTCCCGATGCTGCTTTCACCCCAAGCCGGACCTGATCCGATAATTAAGGAGAAGACATGACTGTCCATGAAGAAATTCAGGCGGCCGTAGACGTCGCACACCCGCTTGACCCGCTGTCCCGAGAGGAAATTTCGCATGCGGTGTCGATCCTGAAAGACGGGCCGGCTGCGGCTGATTCGTTCCGCTTTGTCAGCGTTGAACTGCGCGAACCTTCCAAAGAAACGCTGCGGGCCGGCACCGACCCGGCCCGTGAAGCGGACTCGGTACTGATCGACAGGACCACAGGCGTGGCCTATGAGGCCGTCGTGGATCTCGGATCGAGCATCATCACGCAATGGACGGAGCTGGCGGCCGGGGTGCAGCCGCCCATCATGCTGGATGAATTCGACGAGTGCGAGGTCAACTGCAAGGCGGATCCGCGGGTGGTCGAAGCCCTGGCAGGCCGGGGTCTGACCGACCTTGATCTGGTCTGCATCGAGCCCTGGTCGGCGGGGCATTTCGGCATCGACGCCGAAGGCCGGCGCCTGATGCGCTGCCTCGTCTTTACCCGGCTCGACGAGGACGACAACCCCTACGCGCACCCCGCCGAGAACCTCGTACTGATCTATGATCTCAATTCCGGAAAAGTAGTAGAAATTGAGGACAACGGCTTCGTCGACGTTCCCAGGGCCACAGGCAATTATCTTCCCCAGCACGTCGGCCCGGCCCGTACGGACATCAAGCCCATCGAGATCAGCCAGCCGGAGGGACCGTCATTCACTGTCACCGGAAACCATGTCCGGTGGGCCGATTGGTCATTCCGCGTGGGCTTCACCCCGCGTGAGGGACTGGTTCTTCACCAGATGAAGTTCCGCGACAAGGACCAGGACCGTTCGGTTATTAACAGGGCTTCCCTTGTCGAAATGGTCGTACCCTACGGTGATCCTTCACCGGTGCAATCCAAGAAGAACGCCTTCGACGCCGGCGAATACAACATCGGCGTGATGGCGAACTCGCTGAAACTTGGTTGCGACTGTCTTGGAGAAATCCAATACTTCGATGGCATCATTTCCGACAGCCACGGAAACCCGATGACGATCAAGAACGCCATCTGCATGCACGAAGAAGACGACAGCATCATGTGGAAGCACTTTGACTTCCGTAAGAACTCCGCGGAGGTTCGGCGCTCCCGCAAACTCGTTATTTCCTTCATCGCCACGGTCGCCAATTATGAGTACGGCTTCTACTGGCACCTCTACCTGGATGGCACCATCGAGTTTCTGGTCAAAGCTACCGGCATCCTCTCAACTGCCGGCCAACCGGCAGGGGAGAAGAACCAGTGGGGCCAGACGCTGAACAACGACGGCCTCTACGCGCCGATCCACCAGCACATCTTCAACGTACGCATGGATTTTGAACTCGACGGTACGCAGAACGCGGTCTACGAAGTGGACACGGAGATCCCTGCTGACAACCCCACGCTCAATGCCTTCCACACGGTCGACCGTCTGCTGCCAACGGAGCAGGAAGCCATCCGAAAAGACGACAAATCCAAGCACCGTTTCTGGAAGATCGTCAACCACGGCAGCCGGAACCTCGTCGATGAGCCCGTGGCCTACCGGCTGATGCCCACGGACGCCATCACTCTGGCCGCTCATGAGGACTCCTACGTGAGCAAGCGCGCCGGGTTTGCCCGCAACAACCTTTGGGTCACCGCTTATGACCGTGCGGAACGTTTCCCTGCAGGTGAATATCCCAACCAGAGCACCGGCGGGGACGGCCTTCCGGCATGGACCGCCGCTGACCGCAATATTGTTGATGAAGATCTGGTGGTCTGGTACACCTTCGGCATGCACCACGTTGTGCGTCTGGAAGACTGGCCCGTCATGCCGCGCCAGCATGTCGGGTTCATGCTCCAGCCCCACGGTTTCTTCGATCAGAACCCGACTCTGGCCCTGCCGCGTCCCGCCGCGCCGGCACACGATTCCTCGCACTGCTGCGCCACGGACTGACAGCCGATCGACGCCACGGGAGCGCCGAAGCCTTCACCGCCCAAGGCGCTCCCGCGGCCTCGCCCCAAACACGTCCTCCCAGTAACACCAGTCCATGGGATGCCGCATCCCATCGCTGCCCGCTGCCCCTTTCCTCTAGGAAGAGCGGCAACGTCGTTCCGGCCGCGCGAGAACACCCGGCCCGGAACACCGTCCGCACCACCCAGGCCCGACAAGCTCCCTTCCCGCACCTGACGACGTGACCTGAACAGCCACGCAAGCCGGGGCGATGACCCAGGAGAAAACCAATGTCACGAGAACACCAGGATGCACCCCCGGTACAGCCAACGACCAGGCATGTAAAGCGCGGGGTCGAGTACCAGAACGTAAGCGCCGACTACATGAAACACCGCCAGCTCCGCAGGGGCACGGCCGGGCCCGTACTACTGATCGGGCTCGGCGTGGGGTACGTCATTGCCGGCCAGTACGCAGGATGGAATTTCGGCTTGGCCCAAGCCGGCTGGGGCGGCCTGGTGATCGCCACGGCGCTGATGGCGATCATGTACACAACCATGTGCTTCGCCCTCGCTGAAATGTCCTCCATCATCCCGACAGCCGGCGGCGGCTACGGTTTCGCCCGGCGCGCCATGGGCCCCTGGGGAGGATTCCTCACCGGCACGGCTATCCTGCTGGAGTTCGTTCTGGCCCCCGCAGCAGTGGTCACCTTCATCGGAGCCTATCTTGAATCGCTGCTCGGCATCAGCGGCCCGCTCGTTTACCTGGTCTTCTACGCCGCTTTCATCGGGCTTCACCTGTACGGCGTCAAGCAGGTCCTGAAGCTCATGTTCGGCATCGCGGTGGTCGCCGTCCTCGGCCTGGTCGCATGGGCCGTCGGAATGATTCCGTATTTCGACATGAGCAATCTCCTGAACATCGAGCCCACGGATGCCTGGGGAGCCAGCGCCTTCCTCCCGTTCGGCGTGGTGGGGATCTGGGCCGCGCTGCCATATGCGATGTGGTTCTTCCTCGCAGTCGAGGGCGTTCCGCTGGCCGCAGAAGAGGCCCGCAACCCGGTACGCGACGTACCCAAGGGGCTCATCGGTGGCGTGACCATCCTGACCCTCCTGGCCGCCGCGCTCCTGCTGCTGGGACCGGGAGGGGCCGGCTCCGCTGCCCTCCAGGAATCCGGCAACCCGCTCATCGACGCGTTGGAATCACCCCTTATCGGCAACGGAAGCACGCCTCTGAGCCTGTTTGTCAACGTCATCGGGCTCGTGGGGCTGGTATCGAGCTTCTTCGCCATCACCTTCGCCTACTCCAGGCAGACCTTCGCCCTGTCCCGCGCCGGCTACCTCCCGCGGGTGCTGTCCCTGACCAACGGCCGGAAAGTCCCTTTCCTGGCCCTGATCGTCCCCGGAATCGTCGGCTTCCTGCTCTCCACGACCGGATCCGGGGACCTGCTGATCCTCATCTCCGTCTTCGGCGCCACGATCTCCTACATCCTGATGATGCTCTCGCACATCATCCTCCGGTTCCGGGAGCCAAAGCTGGAGAGGCCCTACCGCACCCCCGGCGGAATCTTCACCTCCGCCACAGCGCTCGTCCTCGCCATGGCCGCCCTGACCGCAGGATTCGTGGTCGATCCGTCGGTGGTGCTCTACGCAGCCGCAGCCTATGCGGTGATGATCGCCTACTTCGCCTTCTACAGCCGCCACCGGTTGGTTGCCCAGGCGCCGGAGGAAGAATTCGCCGCCATCGAACAGGCAGAGGCCGAACTCGACTCCAAGAGCGTATAAGCGGCCGCGGGGCCGGCCCGGGACACTCCGGCGCCGGCCCCGCCTCACCGCCAAACCGCAGCCACCCTCCACCAAGATCTCCGCCGGCTTGTCCCGGCCGCAGGCGACAAGGACATTCTGATGCTCGCAGCACCGCTTGGCATTCCCATCAGCATGCTGCTGGGGGCAGGCACACTCTTTTGCCTGGCCAAAGCGCTCCGGCAGGACACCTTGGTGAACCGGGTGAACTACATCCTCCATACACTCATGGGCCTGGGCATGCTCGGCATGGTGTGGCACCAGATCCCGCTTCCGCTGCTGCCGCAACTGCTGATATTCGCGCTGGCGTCTTTCTGGTTCCTGCTCCAGACGGTGGCCCACCCCGCAATGCCAGGCCTGTGCCGCGGCCGCCGCGACCGGATCACATGCCTCTACCACGCCGGGATGCTCGCGGCCATGGTACTGATGCTGGCGGTCATGCCCCGGCACACATCCGCGCCCACACCCACTGCCATCCCCGTCCCACATCACGGACACGGCTCTCACGCAAACGAAGGAACCGCCCTCACCATCCCGGCCGCCGGCCCGGGCACCATCGGATGGCTTGAGCCCGCCGCCCTGACCCTGGCAGCACTTTTCGCCGCAGCCATGCTGGCCTGGCTGCTGTTACCGCGCAGCAAAACACCGTCCACCGCCCACCAGACCGGGTCTATCCACCGCCGGTTCCTGCCCGCCGAACGGGCCTACGAAGCCGGCACCGCCCTGACCATGGCGCTGATGTTCAGCGCCATCGCAGTCCACTCCTGAACCCTCCCCTCCCCGAAGAATCACGAAAAGGAGCAACGTGCGCACCACCACCGCGACGAAGCCGCCCACCCGACACCGGCAAGACCACACCTTCGCGCCGAGCGAGGAATTCGCCGCGAACGCGGTGGTCAAGCCCGGCATCTATGAGGAGGCCGATGCAGATCATGAAGCGTTCTGGGCGAAGCAGGCACGGGAACTGTTGTCCTGGAACGAAGACTTCACCCAGACTCTGGACTGGTCGGATGCGCCGTTTGCCAAATGGTTTGTCGGCGGCACACTGAACGCGGCTTACAACGCGCTGGACCGCCATGTGGAGAACGGGCTCGGCGACCGGGTGGCCATCTACTTCGAGGGCGAGCCGGGCGACACACGCACCTACACGTATGCCCAGTTGACCGATGAGGTCAAGAAGGCGGCCAACGCGTTCGAGTCCCTCGGCGTGGCGAAGGGCGACCGGGTTGCCGTCTACCTGCCGATGATCCCGGAAGCGGTCATCACCATGCTGGCCTGCGCGCGTATCGGCGCCATCCACTCGGTGGTCTTCGGCGGTTTTTCCGCGGACGCCCTGCGCAGCCGCATCGATGATGCCGAGGCCAAACTCGTGGTCACCTCGGATGGCACGTACCGCCGCGGCAAGCCCAGCCCGCTGAAGCCGGCCGTGGACTCCGCGCTGGAAGCAGAAGGCCATTCCGTCAGCAAAGTCGTTGTCGTCAAGCGCAACGGCGAGCCCGTGGACTGGCACGAGGGCCGCGACCGCTGGTGGCATGAAGTGGTGGAGTCCGCATCCGCGGACCATACGCCGGTGCCGCATGACGCCGAGCACCCGCTGTTCATCCTGTACACCTCCGGCACCACCGGCAAGCCCAAGGGCATCCTGCACACCACCGGCGGGTTCCTGGCCCAGAGCGCGTTCACGCACAAGGCCACCTTCGACCTGCACGCCGAGACCGACGTGTACTGGTGCACCGCGGACATCGGCTGGGTCACCGGCCACACCTACGTGACCTACGCGCCGCTGATCAACGGCGCCACCCAGTTGATGTACGAGGGCACACCGGACACCCCCCACCAGGGCCGCTGGTGGGAACTGGTGGAGAAGTACAAGGTCTCCATTATGTACACCGCGCCCACGGCGATCCGCACCATGATGAAGTGGGGCGAAGACATTCCGGCGAAGTTCGACCTGTCCTCCATCCGGGTCCTCGGCTCCGTAGGCGAGCCGATCAACCCGGAAGCCTGGATGTGGTACCGCCGCGTCATCGGCGGCGACAAGGCCCCGATCGTGGACACCTGGTGGCAGACCGAAACCGGCGCGCACATGATCGCCCCGATGCCCGGCATCACGGAAACCAAACCCGGTTCGGCCCAGACCCCGGTGCCCGGCATCGCCGTCGACGTCGTTGACGAGATGGGCCAGTCGGTGCCCAACGGCCATGGCGGCTACCTGGTCATCCGCAAGCCGTGGCCGGCCATGCTCCGCGGCATCTGGGGCGACCCGGAACGCTACAAGGAGACCTACTGGTCCCGCTTCGACAACATGTACTTCGCCGGCGACGGCGCCAAGAAGGACAACGACGGCGACTTCTGGCTCCTCGGCCGCGTCGACGACGTCATGAACGTCTCCGGTCACCGCCTGTCCACCACCGAAATCGAATCCGCCTTGGTGAGCCATCCCTCAGTGGCCGAAGCCGCCGTCGTCGGCGCAGCGGACGAGACCACGGGTGAAGCAGTCGTGGCGTTCGTGATCCTGCGCGGCAATGCCGTCGAAGACCCGGAGATCGTCACCACCCTGCGCAACCATGTGGGCAAGGAGATCGGTCCGATCGCCAAACCGCGCCAGATCCTGGTGGTGCCGGAACTGCCCAAGACCCGCTCCGGCAAGATCATGCGCCGCCTGCTCAAGGACATCGCCGAAGGCCGCGAAACCGGCGACGCCAGCACCCTGGCCGACAACACCGTGATGCAGCAAATCACTGCCACCTTGCGCAAGTAGCTGGTTGGTTACGCCATCAGTCTCCACCGAACCCGGATCGTGAACAACAGCATGACAGAGCCCGAAACCGACGGTATCCAATACGAAGACTCCGCCCCAAGCTTCCAATTCGGAGCAGCAATATCGGATGGCCTCTCCCTTCGCCTTTTGACCGACTCGCAGTGGGACACACTGGAGGCAGCCGACCGCGTCGCTATTCGAAGGCAAGGAGAAAACCTGCAGACAGGAACAGTGGACGGACCCATCGAAAATCCTGACGTTTTCTGGGTTTGGCTCGACGAAGGAAGGGGCCGCGTTCTGCTTCACCGCGACGATGAACCACGAATTTGGTGCCTCGTTTAACTTCAGGCTGATACTCCGCTTCCATCAGTATTCAGGGCAGACCAGGATGCCCTGTGCGCAGTGAAAGGTTTTCATGAGTCTCCGCAGCTACCGCCGGCCTGCTGACCGCGGGGCTGGCCTCGGCCAGCGCCCACGTCACCGTCAATCCGAGCACTACAGATGCCGGCGCCTTCTCGGTGCTAACCTTCGCCGCCTCCCATGGATGCGAAGGATCACCGACCACGAGCTTTACGATCAGCATCCCCGACACCATCGCGGACGCAAAGCCCACGGTGTACCCGGGCTGGGAAATGAAGAAGGTCGAGGAGGAGCTGGCTGAACCGGTGACCGCCGCGCGACAGTGCGACCATCACCAAAACACATCGGCCAGATCGTCTACACGGCGCAAACCCCGTTGGAGGACGGTTACCGGGCCGCCTTCGAAATCCAGGTCCAGAACCCGGACCAAGCCGGGGAAACCTTGGCCTTCCCTACGCTGCAGACCTGTGAGAAGGGCGAAACCGACTGGGCCGAACTGCTCACGGAAGGCCTGGACCCGCACGAGCTCGAAGCCCCCGCACCGACCTACACGTTGACCGCTGCTTCCGACACCGGCCACGTTGACGGCACCGAGGACCCTGCGTCCCTCGAGGACATTGCCCAGGCATCACAGGCCGGGGACAACAGCACGACCATCCCCGCCTACACTGGCCTGGCAGCCGGATTACTCGAGCTGGCCCTGGCAAACATCGCGCTGGCCCGGACCTGCAAGTCCGCCAAGTAAGCGCCGGAAACCACAGCAACGCTACCTCCCGCGCCGGTCCCACA
Organism: Paenarthrobacter sp. AT5; assembly: GCF_032764245.1. Classification (NCBI taxonomy): domain Bacteria; kingdom Bacillati; phylum Actinomycetota; class Actinomycetes; order Micrococcales; family Micrococcaceae; genus Paenarthrobacter; species Paenarthrobacter sp. AT5. The sequence continues at coordinate 46,704 of NZ_CP136442.1, read as the reverse complement.
CCTAAGCGGCCCCCGCAGGGCATGCGCTGCCATGCTCCGCCCGGTGGCCGCGGCCGTGGCAGTTCTTCCGCATCGGCAATCTCGGCGCAGGAGACGATCACTACGGTCGGCGGTTCCCGCACGGCGAGCTTACGGTTGCCGTGCGGTGATCCGTTCTGACATCCATTCGGGCGCCCTAGAGCGTTGTCCTCAGGTGGGTAGGGGATCGAATCGACGGTGCGCTTAATTTTGCCGCTTGGCAGGTCCCGGCTGCTGGTCCCGTCGATGGTGAGATTCGCGTATCTGGGCGGAAGGGCCAGACGGACCATGTGCGCGGTGCTCGTGCCGCGGTTGAGTAGCTCGAATTGGGTTGCGTCACTTCGTTTGGCGCGGTTAGCTGCCAACGGATGTGCCGTGACTCCAGTAGCTCCTTTTCGAGTTCGACGGCTTCTTTCGCTGCCGCCGGCACTGCGTTTGCTGTAGGCCATTGCAAACAGTGAAAGGAGGAGGGCGAGAACTGCGATGACGAGGGTTGCGCCGTCAACCGGGTCCGCATCGTCAAGGACCCTGCCCTAATGGAAGCTCTGACCAGGGCGGGCGCATAGCCTCCTGGAAATTCCTTCTGCCCTCACCCCAGCGGCGGATCGGGTACGGGAGACGATTCCTGCCGATGGAAACCCCGCTGGCCCTCACAGCCTCGCCCATTGGCAAGGTGAATACTGGCACGTCTGCGTATCAGGTTCAGACGTATTCAGCGGTAACAAGTTCACGCAACGGATATCGCGCTGTCGGACGTGTCAGTGAACCCGGGAAGCTTAAATGCATACCGGCCAGGGCTCCTTCCGGTTGCCGTGGGAAGGGGAGCGGTGCCATACTGATTTCAACGCTTTCGCCAAGCGCTTCTTTTGTTGTGCCCATCTTACTTGACATAATCTATGTTATCGGCGAAACAATAGACCTAGTCAGAAGGGGTTTCAAGCCCCGCATGTCCGTTGTCAGTTGAGTTGGCAGTTTTGTCAGAAGACATGGCAGCTTACGGGTCGGCAGGGACTGACAACGGACAGGTTTTACCGTTGGCCGTTAGGGGTCCGCTGATGCTGGCGGCGGCGCGGCTCCGGAGTCTTCGGTGATCGCGTAGACCACCCAGGAGTCTGCGGTGACGTGGTCGATGTCTTCCATCGTAATGCTGAGGGCGGCCTGACATTAAAGTGGCTACTCCCTGGATTAGAACCATAAAACCTGCCAGTATCGCTATACGTCCTTTAAAATAATGATTAGCCAAATTTACAACAGAATTGATGGAACCAGCTTTTGTAACCATTGATGCCGTAGCGGCATACAAAATTGGAACCGTCATACCGAGCATTTTGGTAATGCCTTCTGTAAAAAGCTTATTAATTACTACTGCATCTAATCGTCCCAATATAATTGCTAAGGCTCCGCCTATGAATGCCGCAACCAACATATGCTGCTTCCGCACCAAAAGAAAGATAATAATCAGCAAAGGTAATACCAGTAATAAAAATTCCATGTTATTCATCTCCTCAAATTAACATCAATAGGTAAAAATCTTACGCGTTAGGGAATCTCTGCACGAATCCCCCGAATCCGTGGTTGCCTGAATCCGTATGAACCGCGACGATGTGAAGCATGAAGCAAACGAGCCTTGGCCTGCCGAACACCTCGCGGCGAACGCGCAAGCGCGAATTCCTGGAGTCGATGGAGCGCGTGGTTCCCTGGAGCGAACTGGTGTCGCTGATCGAGCCCTATGCACCGCAGTCCGGCCACCGCGGCCAGCAGCCCTTCGCGGTAGAGGCGATGCTGCGCATCCACTTCATGCAGCAGTGGTTCAATCTCAGTGATCCGGCGATGGAAGAGGCGCTGCACGACGTGCCGGTGTTCCGTGACTTCGCGGGCCTGTCCAACTGGGCCGATGCCATGCCCAGCGAATCCAGCATCCTGCGCTTTCGCCATCTGCTGGAGCGCCACAAGCTGGCCGATCAGATCCTTGCCACGGTCAATGGGTTGCTCAGCGCCAAGGGGCTGCTGCTCAAGGCCGGCACGGTGGTGGACGCCACGCTGATCGCGGCTCCCAGTTCGACGAAGAACCGTGAGGGAGAGCGAGACCCCGAGATGCACCAGAGCAAGAAAGGACAGCAGTGGTATTTTGGGATGAAGGCGCACATCGGCGTGGATGCCGAGTCCGGTCTGGTGCACACGGTGCAAGGAACGTCGGGCAACGTCAATGACGTCGTCGAGGCCAACAGCCTGCTGCACGGCGAAGAGACGGTGGTGTTTACCGATGCCGGCTACCAAGGAGCGGACAAGCGTCCTGATGCCAAGCCTGGTGTGACGTGGCATGTGGCAATGCGCCCGGGCAAGCGGCGCGCACTGGACACGGAGCACAACGAAGCCGATGCCTTGCTTGAGAAGATCGAGCGGATCAAGGCGGGTGTGCGCGCGAAGGTGGAGCACCCGTTTCGGGTGATCAAGCGCCAGTTCGGACACGTGAAGGTGCGCTACCGGGGATTGAAGAAGAACACGGCGCAGTTGAAGACGCTGTTCGCGCTGTCCAACCTGTGGATGGTGAGGAACAAGGTCGGGAGCTTGGTGGGATGAGTGCGCCCGCAGGCTGCCAAAAGGCAGCGAAGACCGCAGAAAAGCGGTGATTGAGGGGCACCGAGAGGCGATTCGCAGCAACACGGAGCCGCGATTCACTGCAAATCGACTTGCTCCCATGACAGTCAACTCGCAACCACGGTCAAAAGTGATTCGTGCAGACCATCCTTAGGGTGCCGCTCCAAAAAAAGCATCTATTAGGCAACTATAACCTCATCCTTCACAATGATACGTCCATTTTTAATTACGCATAGTCTTTTTGCTTGGTCGATTATTGCCCATTGTGGTGACAACGAATTTAATACAACAAGATCGGCCTTTTTACCAACTTCTATCCCATAGTTCTTTTCAATTCCTAAAACTCTAGCACCCTCTGACGTTATCATTTTCCAAATTAGTCCCAAATCTCTGTTTGTCTTTAACTCTAATCTCTGAGTTTCGATCAGAGCCCCTTGTACCATATCACCGTTGCCAAAGGGAACCCAAAAATCTCTGATATTGTCCGAAGCACAGCCAAGATTGATGCCAGCTTCAAGCAGCTTTATCACCGGCATAGTAGGCGGTGTACTACTAAAACAGGTAACAAATTTCATACCCGAATCCTTGTACAATGGGATTGCCTCATCGAGCCATTCGGACGGAGCATCTGCAAAACACCAGGCATGACTCGTAGTTACTCTACCCTTATACCCATTTTCAATTGTCTTTTGGGCAAGACGATTTATCGAATATACTCCAACAGTTCCAATATCATGTATGTGATAGTCGATATCAACATCGTATTCCTTTGCTAATTTAAAGCATAGGTCTAAAGAACCCTCAACATTATTTTCCCGCGTAGCAGGATCAACTCCCCCAACTAAATCACAGCCCATATCCAAGGATTTTCTAATCAATGATTCAGATTCCAAATCAACGAAAAATCCACTCTGTGCAAAGGCTACGACTTGTATATCGATAAGATCCTTTAACTCTTCCTTGGCTTCTAAAACTGCTTCCACTGCTTTTGTTTTAGCAACTGAATCTACATCTACATGGGTCCGGGTGTATAAAGTCCCATGGAGTACCTGCATGTGAGCATGTTCTATCACATGTCTTTTTATTTCTTCGTGGGTAGCATTTTTATAATATTTCAAGCCATCCTCGATGGCAGCATCGATGGCAGCATCCCTTGTATAAGGTCTGCTCCAAAACTTCGGTAATCTTTCACCTGTGCTCGTAAATGACTTATCCATATGGGTATGTGCATCGACAAATCCGGGAGACACAAGGTTACCCTTTGCATCAATTTCGTCTTTTACGGTTCCTTCAATTTTAGCTTCTATTTTGATTATTCTGTCACCAACAATCCCAATATCATATACACTGTCTTTTTCACTTAGATAGGCGTTTCTAATGATTAAATCAAAATCTTTACTCATTTTTATCCTCATTTTTTAAACTAGGACTTGTAACTTCGAGCCTTCTTTTTGGTAGATTTAAACTAACTTTTTAGGTTCGGGAATAATAATCGTACTTCTACGGAGCCCCCGACAAACTGGGTAATAGCTGGAGCCGCCGCCATGGCAAATCCTCCTATCCCGGCCGTTTCGGTGATAGCACTATCACCAATGTCCGGATTGGCGTCTTCTTCGGTAAACCCTGGGAAAATGAGGCCCTTAACCATTTCAGCGGGAGCTGTAAACCATCTGGTTCCTAAACCACTTATCCGAATTCCAAATTCTGTCCCGTTTCGTGCCATGGTTGTAACCATTGTACTATAAGACGGATAGGAAATTCAACCGCATGAGGCCAAGTATGGCACGAGTTTTGGGCCTCGAAACACGTTCGGCCAAGGAAGGTTGAGCGCTCGCTTGCCGCTCAATGGCAAGAGCTTGGGAGGCAGTATGCATTTGGGCCTGGCGCGCGCGCAGCTGCTTCCCCGCAGCGATGGATACCGCCGCTTCACTGGGTCACCAATTGACGCGCTGGTCTACCTCGTCGGGTTGAGCTGCCAGATCCCAATCCGGCTCGCCTTGCGCACCATCATCCACCGGCGCGTCGCAGCCCTCCCACAGCGGTGGCCCGCGTGCCGGGGTGATGTGCGGGGGGGCAGACTCCACCCCGATGTGGTTCAGGATGTGGCGGATTTCGGCGCTGTGGGTGATGAAGGCAATGATGCGCATCTGCCCACCGCACATGGGGCACAGCAGCGGAAATGCCTCGTAGATGCGGGCAATCAGCACCGCCCACAAGTAATGCGCCGCTCGCTTCGGGCGTGCTTCAGGTTCGGGTGTGGGTGTGGCCGCGTTGCCCGGCGCCGCCACCCCAGGTACGCCCGCGCCAGGTTGTGCAGTCTCCACCGTGGCTGGTTGCGACGCAGCAGGCTGGGCCAGCGCCGTTACCGCCGCTCTCAGCGGCGAGTTTGGTGCCAGCACACCAAAGTAGCGGTGCCGGTGGGTGCGTGGCGGTGGCACCAGCGCGGCGATGCGGTCGATCAGTTCCAGCGGTGTGAGGTGCAGCTCATCTGCCTTGGCACCACGCTTGTCACTGGTGGGCTCGCTGCGCTGTTTGGCACAGCGGTACACCAGTTTGCTTCCCTCTTTGCGTAGGCGCTCCATGGAAAACGGTGGACGCGCGCAATAGCGCAGCAGCCGCTCCAGCGCAGCGCGGTCGTGGGCTTCGATGCAGACACCGGCGTCCACCGAGAAGCCGCTGTGTTTGTAGCCCAGCATGTCTTTGGCGTCACAGTTCTCCAGCAGGCCCCGAGCAACGAAGGCGCGCAGGATGCGTTTTTGCAGTGTGGTCTGCACTGGGGCCACGGTAGCCGCATCGATGCCGGTGGCCGCGTGAAAGATGACACCCGGCGATGAGATTCGAGGGGTCGCATCAGCATCGCCCTCGCCCTCCACTTCCTCAAACACCCCGTCCACCACACAAACGTGGAAGTGGACGTGTTCATTGAGGCTGGAGCCGAATCGGTGAATGAAGGCGATGGCACCGATGTGCAGGCCTGCCTTGTCCATATGGGCCGCACCGGGGCTGTGGGTCTGCAGAGTTTGTGCGATCACCCGCAGAAAGATGCGCAGCACCATGCTCAGCACCGCTCCGTCGCGTTGCATGAAGTACCGCAACCTCTTGGGCACGGAGAGCACCCACTGGCGCACCGGCAGGCGGGGGAATACGTGATCGTTCAGGTGCGCTGCTGTCTCCACCATGCGCCGGGTGGTGCACGAGGGGCAGACTCCCCGGCCTTTGCAGGAGAAGGCTACAAAGTAGTCGTGCCCACAGTCGCCGCAGCGAGCGCGGGCAAAGCCATGGGCAAAGATGCCGCACTCAAGATACTTGGCAAACGCTTTGCGCACGAAGGGCTTGGGGGTGTGGTGGTCGCCCTGGCCGTCGAACTGACCCGCGCTGGCCAACTCTAGCCAGGTCTCGTAGTGCTCGGCTACCGTTTGGTACAGCAGCGTGCGTTCGGGGTGGCGTGGGTTGTAGAGCTTGGGCTTGGAAGTGGCTGACATGAATGCTGTACAAATGCACAGTATTCTGCGGCGATTGTTTGGGTACGCAAAGCACAAGGCCCGAACCGTCGCCAGTTCGGGCCTTGTCAGGGTAGCTTGGCTGCGGACTTACTTGCGCGCAGGCGGCACATCCGTGCAGCTGCCATGCGCCACTTCCGCCGCCATGCCGATGCTCTCGCCCAGCGTCGGATGCGGGTGGATGGTCTTGCCGATGTCCACTGCGTCCGCACCCATCTCGATAGCCAGCGCGATCTCTCCGATCATGTCGCCCGCGTGGGTGCCGACCATGCCACCGCCCAGGATCTTGCCGTGGCCCCGGCCAGCATGGCCGTCTCCTGATCCTGCTTCGGGGCTGTCGTCGAACAGCAGCTTGGTGAAGCCTTCGTCGCGGCCGTTGGCAATGGCGCGGCCCGAGGCCGTCCAGGGGAACAGGCCCTTCTTGACCTTGATGCCTTGGGCCTTGGCCTGGTCTTCCGTCAGGCCCACCCAAGCCACTTCAGGGTCGGTGTAGGCCACGCTTGGGATCACGCGGGCGTTGAAGGCGGCGCTTGCCAGCTCTTTGTTGCCTTGCAGTTCACCGGCAATCACTTCTGCCGCCACGTGTGCCTCATGCACCGCCTTGTGCGCCAGCATGGGCTGCCCGACGATGTCGCCGATGGCGAAGATGTGCGGCACGTTGGTGCGCATCTGGATGTCGACGTTGATGAAACCGCGGTCCGTCACGGCCACGCCGGCCTTTTCAGCGGCAATCTTCTTGCCGTTGGGCGTGCGGCCCACGGCCTGCAGCACCAGGTCGTACACCTGGGGTTCGGGGGTGGTGCCGCCCTCTTCCGCTGGCGCGAATGTGACCTTGATGCCTTCAGGTGTGGCCTCGGCACCCACGGTTTTCGTCTTCAACATGATGTTGTCGAAGCGCTTGGCGTTCATCTTCTGCCAGATCTTGACCAGGTCGCGGTCGGCGCCCTGCATCAGGCCGTCCATCATTTCCACCACATCCAGGCGTGCGCCCAGGGTGCTGTACACCGTGCCCATTTCCAGGCCGATGATGCCGCCGCCCAGGATGAGCATGCGTTTGGGCACGCCGCTGAGCGCCAGCGCGCCGGTGGAATCGACCACGCGCGGGTCGTTGGGCATGAACGGCAGGCGCACGGCCTGGCTGCCAGCGGCGATGATGGCGCGCTTGAAGGCGATGACCTTCTTGGTGCCCGTCTTCTCCTGGCCCGTGCCGGTGGTTTCTTCCACTTCGAGGTGGTTGGCGCCGACAAAGGCACCGTAGCCGCGAACGGTGGTGACCTTGCGCATTTTGGCCATGGCGGGGTCTCCTCGTTTTCAGTGCAATAAGTGACGGTACGCAAAGCTAGCACTGGCGCGGGGGTGGTCTGGGTAGACCGTTGATTTCATTGACTTTCCTGTTCGCTTTGTAAACGGGTATGGTGGCCTCCCACTTTTGAGGTTCACGATGCAGGGTTGGCACACAACGTTTTTGGGGATGCGTGGGCTCCCCCGCGATATCAGCGACTTCGAGATGAAGGCATTTTTCACCTTCGATGGTGCCGAGCGCGACGCAATCAATGCACGCCGAGGTGATTCCCACAAGCTTGGTCTGGCGCTCCATATTGGTTTCCTGCGCATGAGTGGGCGTTTGCTCGGTGCCTTTCGGGTAATTCCAGTAGCCTTGTGGCGCCACCTTGGCAACGAGCTTGGCATTGCAGCACCAGAAGTCGCCTCGCTGAGAGCCATGTATGAACGCGGGCGCACGCTATTCGATCACCAACAAGTAGCCTGCACGGTCCTTGGATTCCAGTGGATGAGCGAGCACCAGCGCCGCTCACTGGTACGTGAACTGCGCGACGAAGTGGCGCGCTGCGCCGACCGCGATCAGCTACTCGTGCGGGCGCGTCAATGGCTGTACAAGAACAAGCTGGTGATCGTGCACGAGCGGGCAATTCGGACACTGATTGCGGCGGCACTTGCCCAGCTTGAAGTTGAAACAGGCACCGCCATCGCCGCCAGCGTTGATCCAGCAACACTTGATCGCTGGCGAGCCTCAGTTTCAGAGCTGCGCCCAGATGGACAAACCCAGCAGAGTTGGCTATGGGCTGCACCGGCGAAACACTCAACCCGCCAAATCAGCGAGGTACTGGAGCGCATCGACCTGCTTTACACGCTGGACGTTCATAAGCACCTGGCAGACATCCCCGATCTCATCTTGCGCCGCTACGCGCGCCGACTTGTCTCCAGGCCGCCCTCAGCCGGAGCCAAGATCAAAGAGCCAGCGCGCACCGTGGAGGTCGCATGCTTTCTTCGGTATTGCCTGTTCACCACCACAGACCAGTTGATCCTTATGGTGCAGCGCCGGATCGCCGATCTGTGGCGTCAGGCTGCCGCCGATGTCCCCGCTACCGTCAATTGGGCCGCAATGTACAAAACGCTGCTCGGCGAACTTGTTGCCTTGAGCGCGCAAGGTGCGGTGCCAGATGCTGAGTTGCGTGCCCGTCTTGAAGCCTTGATCACCGAAACCCAGAAACGCAAACCACCGAGCAGGGCCTCCCTGGTCCGCGAGGGATTGATTGATGGAATTCGCCCCGTGCGGTCGTTGCTCGTCGCCATTGCAAAGCTGCCCTGGCAGGCCACCGGCGAGCATCCTGCCATCGAGTACCTTGCCAAGCTGCAAGCTTTATATCTCAAAGGATCCAGAAAGCTGCCAGTTGAAGTGGTGGCACCAAGTCTGGGAATGATCTGGCAGGTTTCGATCTCCAGCCCAGACCGGGAACACACTCAATCCGGAGAGGCAAGAAATGCAGTTGAACGAGGCTGCATAAAAACACGGTCTACACGACAACTACGTTGACAAACACCGGTGTTTCGTGAAACCATGCCATCAGACAGGTTTACCAGAAAAAGGGAGATACCATGAGCCACACCGCCACACCTGCAAAAGCTGCCGTTACTCTTTACACCGGGTTTCACCAGCTGGTCACCGGGGATGTCGCGGGCACGGTGCTTAATGGCGTCGATATTCTGGTGAGAGACGGGGAGATTATTGGCCTTGGCCCGGATCTGCCCCGAACTCTGGCCCCAATTGGCGTTGGCCAGGAACAGGGTGTTGAGGTGGTGAACTGCCGGGGGCTGACCGCCTATCCGGGGCTGATCAACACCCATCACCATTTTTTTCAGGCCTTTGTCCGCAATCTTGCCCCCCTCGACTGGACCCAGCTTGATGTGCTGGCCTGGCTGCGCAAGATCTACCCGGTGTTTGCCCTGGTGGATGAAGACTGCATCTACCACAGCACAGTGGTGTCCATGGCGGAGCTGATCAAGCACGGCTGCACCACCGCGTTTGATCACCAGTACAACTACAGCCGCCGGGGTGGACCCTTTCTGGTGGACCGCCAGTTTGATGCCGCTAACCTGCTGGGGCTGCGTTTTCACGCCGGGCGCGGCTGCATCACCCTGCCGATGGCGGAGGGCAGCACCATTCCCGATGCCATGCGGGAGAGCACCGATACTTTTCTTGCCGATTGCGAACGCCTGGTGAGCCGCTTTCATGACCCGCGGCCCTTCGCCATGCAGCGGGTGGTGGTGGCGCCCAGCTCGCCGGTGATTGCCAACCCGGAAACCTTCGTCGAGTCTGCCCGTCTGGCCCGCCACCTGGGGGTGAGCCTGCACACCCATCTGGGGGAGGGGGAAACCCCCGCCATGGTGGCCCGTTTTGGCGAGCGCAGCCTCGACTGGTGCGAAAACCGGGGCTTTGTCGGGCCGGATGTGTGGCTCGCCCACGGCTTGGAATTCACCGCAGCGGACATCGCCCGCCTTGCCGCCACCGGCACCGGTGTTGCCCATTGCCCGGCGCCGGTGTTTCTGGTGGGTGCCGAAGTCACCGACATTCCCGCCATGGCGGCGGCAGGTGTGCGGGTGGGCTTTGGGGTGGATGGCCACGCCTCCAACGACAGCTCGAACCTCGCCGAGTGCATCCGCCTTGCCTACCTGCTCCAGTGCCTGAAGGCCAGTGAGCGCCAGCATCCGGTGCCAGCTCCCTATGACTTTCTGCGCATGGCCACCCAGGGTGGTGCGGATTGCCTCAACCGGCCTGATCTCGGCGCCCTCGCCGTGGGCAGGGCTGCGGATTTCTTTGCCGTCGATCTGAACCGGATCGAATACATCGGCGCCAACCACGATCCACGGAGCCTGCCCGCGAAAGTGGGTTTTTCCGGCCCCGTGGACATGACCGTGATCAACGGCAAGGTGGTGTGGCGCAACGGTGAATTTCCGGGCCTTGATGAAATGGAGCTGGCCCGGGCTGCGGACGAGGTGTTTCGCCGGGTGATTTACGGCGATCCTTTGGTGGCAGCCCTTCGACGGGGCACCGGTGTCACACCATGCTGAGGCCGGTGATGAGTTTCTTGAGCAAAAGGTTTATTGCCTCGGGTCTACCATAACCCCCGTAGAGTGCCATGGATGCATAGTAGTGGGTGATGAAATAGGCGACCAGATCCCGGTCCACCGGCGCGCCTTTTTGCTGTTCGGCAATGTCGAAATACGGCCCCAGAACTTTTTTGTACATGTCGACCCGGGCATCGAAACTGATAAGGCTCAATTTTTTCAGGTAGCTGGTATTGGCGGCGCTGAGCTTCTGGGCAAGGTCACTGGTAAAGAAGTGGTGCAGGTAATCTGTCACCACATCCAGCCGGTTTTCCGCCGAAGGGTTTGCCTCTATGGCATTTTGCAGGCCCGATTCAAATTCGCTTCTGATCTTTAAATAGATGCTGGTCAGGATTTCTTCGACAGTGCTGAAGTGGCGGTACAGGGAAGTTCTGGAAATGTTTGCCAGCTTGTAGATCTCGGTCATGGTGATGCCGCTTTCACCCTGTCGCAGGGTGAGTTCAAGTGCCGCAGCAATGATTCTTTTCCGGGTTTCAAGAGCTCTGGTGCCTGGTTCTTTGGTCATGTCATACCGTCAATAATTCAGAAGAGCGCAATGTTCGAGCTTGACTGTTCGAGCTTGACTATTCGAGTTTCAATGTTCGGCCTGGCGAGCCAGGCATGGGCAGCCCTGATCATGGAGAGCTCTCGATAACTCGATAATGCGCAGCTCTCGATGATAACCAGCTCTCGATGATAACTAGCTCTCGATGATAGGCAGCTCCCGATCTGCATGGCAATGGTTGCGATGCACCGGATCTTGCTACGGGACAGGGATGTTTTCACTGGCGGAGGTCTTGCAATACCAATCCGTTGCAAGACCAATCTCCTTGCAAGACCAACCCCGGTGATGGCGAGGGATTATCCGGTAACTGCGGTCACAAAGCCAAGGCCCACAGTCACAACGCCTCGGCTCATAGCGGCGGCAGCAGTACGTAGTAGGCGCCGAGCACCACGGCAAGACCGTAGGCGATGGGGTGTACCTGGCGGGCGCGGCCGGTGATCACCATGGCGATGGCGTAGACGATCAGCCCTATGGCCATGCCATCGCTGATGGAGGTAACCGCCATCAGGATCAGGGTCAGGGTGGCAGCGCCGCCGGTGATGACATCGGAAAAATCGATGCGCGCCACTTCCACGAACATCAAGAGGCCAATGAACACCAGTGCCGGGGCCGAGGCCTCGGCGGGAATGATAAGAATCAGCGGGTTCAGATACAGGGCCAGGAAAAAGAACAGGCCCACGAAAATGGCGACAAGGCCGGTGCGCCCGCCACTTTCGATACCGGCGGCGGATTCGCCGAAACAGATGGCGGTGGAGGTGCCCGCCAGGGAGGCGCCGATGGCGGCCATGGCATCCGCCGACAGGGCCTCGGTCGGCTTCAGCATCGCGCCCTGGTCATCGACAAGACCGGCCCGCTGGCACAGGGCGTTCATGGCCGCGAGGGAGCTGAACAGGTCCATGAACACCAGGGACAGCATGGCTGGCAGGGCAATGCCGAGATGCGACCACAGATAGCCAAAATCGAGCGCCAGCCACAGGTCACCAAAGCCTGTCGGCTGGGCCAGGGCGGCGCTCGGCATCGGAGTCAGGGAACCTGTGGCTGTGGGGATAAAAAAGCCGATGGCGGTGAGCAGTATGATGGTGAGAATGATCGCCCCGGGCACCCGCCGGGCCATGAGTCCCATGACAATCGGGATGCCGGACAGCGCCAGCAGCACCGTGGGTGCCGTGACCACGCCGATCTGCACCAGGGAGGGGGCCGGGGCCGCCACCACAATGCCCGCCGTTTTGAGGCCGATGAACATGATGAAAAGACCGATGCCCGCCGTCAGCGCCCGGCGCAGGGCATCGGGGAAGGCATCGAGCAGCAGCCGCCGGATGCCGGTGAGGGTGAGGACAAGAAACACCACCCCGCTCCAGAACACCAGCCCCAGCGCGCCCTGCCAGGGCACGCCAAGGCCCAGAATGAGGGTGTAGGCCACCAGTCCATTGGCGCCCATGCCGGGCGCCACGGCGATGGGCAGATTGGCCATGAGCCCCATCAGAATGGAAAAAACCCCCGCCACCACGGCGGTGATGGTGAGCACCTGGGCTCTGTCCATGCCGGCATCGGACATGATCAGTGGATGCACCACCAGGATGTAGGACATGGTGGCAAAGGTGGTCACCGCCGCCAGCAACTCCCGCTGCACGGTAGTGCCCCGGGAACTCAGTTCGAAAAAGCGGTCCACCCGCTCCATCGGGGTAGGCATGGGGGTAGGGGTGCAGTCGGGCGCGGCGGTATCAGCAGACTTGTTCAAGGGCAGCCTCGGGAGCAGTGGCAGCAGCGGATGGTTTTGAAAACCTGTCCAAATGGTCTGCAAATTGCGTACCGACGGCTGTTGTTCCGCTTTGATCTGTGCCAGGACAAGGGTTTGTGCACATTGTTCAGACTGTGATTGTCTGACCTGTTGTAAAGGATCAGACGCCAGACGTTGCACGTTAGACGCTGCACGTCAGACGTCAGACGCAACCGCAGTGCACCGGGCCTCGGCAGGATGCTCTTGCATTCGTGTTGCGTGTTCACGTCAGACGTCAGAACTGCCATGGCCCATGCACAACAGTGCTGAAGGGTTCACGGATAGGAAATTCAACCGCATGAGGCCAAGTATGGCACGAGTTTTGGGCCTCGAAACACGTTCGGCCAAGGAAGGTTGAGCGCTCGCTTGCCGCTCAATGGCAAGAGCTTGGGAGGCAGTATGCATTTGGGCCTGGCGCGCGCGCAGCTGCTTCCCCGCAGCGATGGATACCGCCGCTTCACTGGGTCACCAATTGACGCGCTGGTCTACCTCGTCGGGTTGAGCTGCCAGATCCCAATCCGGCTCGCCTTGCGCACCATCATCCACCGGCGCGTCGCAGCCCTCCCACAGCGGTGGCCCGCGTGCCGGGGTGATGTGCGGGGGGGCAGACTCCACCCCGATGTGGTTCAGGATGTGGCGGATTTCGGCGCTGTGGGTGATGAAGGCAATGATGCGCATCTGCCCACCGCACATGGGGCACAGCAGCGGAAATGCCTCGTAGATGCGGGCAATCAGCACCGCCCACAAGTAATGCGCCGCTCGCTTCGGGCGTGCTTCAGGTTCGGGTGTGGGTGTGGCCGCGTTGCCCGGCGCCGCCACCCCAGGTACGCCCGCGCCAGGTTGTGCAGTCTCCACCGTGGCTGGTTGCGACGCAGCAGGCTGGGCCAGCGCCGTTACCGCCGCTCTCAGCGGCGAGTTTGGTGCCAGCACACCAAAGTAGCGGTGCCGGTGGGTGCGTGGCGGTGGCACCAGCGCGGCGATGCGGTCGATCAGTTCCAGCGGTGTGAGGTGCAGCTCATCTGCCTTGGCACCACGCTTGTCACTGGTGGGCTCGCTGCGCTGTTTGGCACAGCGGTACACCAGTTTGCTTCCCTCTTTGCGTAGGCGCTCCATGGAAAACGGTGGACGCGCGCAATAGCGCAGCAGCCGCTCCAGCGCAGCGCGGTCGTGGGCTTCGATGCAGACACCGGCGTCCACCGAGAAGCCGCTGTGTTTGTAGCCCAGCATGTCTTTGGCGTCACAGTTCTCCAGCAGGCCCCGAGCAACGAAGGCGCGCAGGATGCGTTTTTGCAGTGTGGTCTGCACTGGGGCCACGGTAGCCGCATCGATGCCGGTGGCCGCGTGAAAGATGACACCCGGCGATGAGATTCGAGGGGTCGCATCAGCATCGCCCTCGCCCTCCACTTCCTCAAACACCCCGTCCACCACACAAACGTGGAAGTGGACGTGTTCATTGAGGCTGGAGCCGAATCGGTGAATGAAGGCGATGGCACCGATGTGCAGGCCTGCCTTGTCCATATGGGCCGCACCGGGGCTGTGGGTCTGCAGAGTTTGTGCGATCACCCGCAGAAAGATGCGCAGCACCATGCTCAGCACCGCTCCGTCGCGTTGCATGAAGTACCGCAACCTCTTGGGCACGGAGAGCACCCACTGGCGCACCGGCAGGCGGGGGAATACGTGATCGTTCAGGTGCGCTGCTGTCTCCACCATGCGCCGGGTGGTGCACGAGGGGCAGACTCCCCGGCCTTTGCAGGAGAAGGCTACAAAGTAGTCGTGCCCACAGTCGCCGCAGCGAGCGCGGGCAAAGCCATGGGCAAAGATGCCGCACTCAAGATACTTGGCAAACGCTTTGCGCACGAAGGGCTTGGGGGTGTGGTGGTCGCCCTGGCCGTCGAACTGACCCGCGCTGGCCAACTCTAGCCAGGTCTCGTAGTGCTCGGCTACCGTTTGGTACAGCAGCGTGCGTTCGGGGTGGCGTGGGTTGTAGAGCTTGGGCTTGGAAGTGGCTGACATGAATGCTGTACAAATGCACAGTATTCTGCGGCGATTGTTTGGGTACGCAAAGCACAAGGCCCGAACCGTCGCCAGTTCGGGCCTTGTCAGGGTAGCTTGGCTGCGGACTTACTTGCGCGCAGGCGGCACATCCGTGCAGCTGCCATGCGCCACTTCCGCCGCCATGCCGATGCTCTCGCCCAGCGTCGGATGCGGGTGGATGGTCTTGCCGATGTCCACTGCGTCCGCACCCATCTCGATAGCCAGCGCGATCTCTCCGATCATGTCGCCCGCGTGGGTGCCGACCATGCCACCGCCCAGGATCTTGCCGTGGCCCCGGCCAGCATGGCCGTCTCCTGATCCTGCTTCGGGGCTGTCGTCGAACAGCAGCTTGGTGAAGCCTTCGTCGCGGCCGTTGGCAATGGCGCGGCCCGAGGCCGTCCAGGGGAACAGGCCCTTCTTGACCTTGATGCCTTGGGCCTTGGCCTGGTCTTCCGTCAGGCCCACCCAAGCCACTTCAGGGTCGGTGTAGGCCACGCTTGGGATCACGCGGGCGTTGAAGGCGGCGCTTGCCAGCTCTTTGTTGCCTTGCAGTTCACCGGCAATCACTTCTGCCGCCACGTGTGCCTCATGCACCGCCTTGTGCGCCAGCATGGGCTGCCCGACGATGTCGCCGATGGCGAAGATGTGCGGCACGTTGGTGCGCATCTGGATGTCGACGTTGATGAAACCGCGGTCCGTCACGGCCACGCCGGCCTTTTCAGCGGCAATCTTCTTGCCGTTGGGCGTGCGGCCCACGGCCTGCAGCACCAGGTCGTACACCTGGGGTTCGGGGGTGGTGCCGCCCTCTTCCGCTGGCGCGAATGTGACCTTGATGCCTTCAGGTGTGGCCTCGGCACCCACGGTTTTCGTCTTCAACATGATGTTGTCGAAGCGCTTGGCGTTCATCTTCTGCCAGATCTTGACCAGGTCGCGGTCGGCGCCCTGCATCAGGCCGTCCATCATTTCCACCACATCCAGGCGTGCGCCCAGGGTGCTGTACACCGTGCCCATTTCCAGGCCGATGATGCCGCCGCCCAGGATGAGCATGCGTTTGGGCACGCCGCTGAGCGCCAGCGCGCCGGTGGAATCGACCACGCGCGGGTCGTTGGGCATGAACGGCAGGCGCACGGCCTGGCTGCCAGCGGCGATGATGGCGCGCTTGAAGGCGATGACCTTCTTGGTGCCCGTCTTCTCCTGGCCCGTGCCGGTGGTTTCTTCCACTTCGAGGTGGTTGGCGCCGACAAAGGCACCGTAGCCGCGAACGGTGGTGACCTTGCGCATTTTGGCCATGGCGGGGTCTCCTCGTTTTCAGTGCAATAAGTGACGGTACGCAAAGCTAGCACTGGCGCGGGGGTGGTCTGGGTAGACCGTTGATTTCATTGACTTTCCTGTTCGCTTTGTAAACGGGTATGGTGGCCTCCCACTTTTGAGGTTCACGATGCAGGGTTGGCACACAACGTTTTTGGGGATGCGTGGGCTCCCCCGCGATATCAGCGACTTCGAGATGAAGGCATTTTTCACCTTCGATGGTGCCGAGCGCGACGCAATCAATGCACGCCGAGGTGATTCCCACAAGCTTGGTCTGGCGCTCCATATTGGTTTCCTGCGCATGAGTGGGCGTTTGCTCGGTGCCTTTCGGGTAATTCCAGTAGCCTTGTGGCGCCACCTTGGCAACGAGCTTGGCATTGCAGCACCAGAAGTCGCCTCGCTGAGAGCCATGTATGAACGCGGGCGCACGCTATTCGATCACCAACAAGTAGCCTGCACGGTCCTTGGATTCCAGTGGATGAGCGAGCACCAGCGCCGCTCACTGGTACGTGAACTGCGCGACGAAGTGGCGCGCTGCGCCGACCGCGATCAGCTACTCGTGCGGGCGCGTCAATGGCTGTACAAGAACAAGCTGGTGATCGTGCACGAGCGGGCAATTCGGACACTGATTGCGGCGGCACTTGCCCAGCTTGAAGTTGAAACAGGCACCGCCATCGCCGCCAGCGTTGATCCAGCAACACTTGATCGCTGGCGAGCCTCAGTTTCAGAGCTGCGCCCAGATGGACAAACCCAGCAGAGTTGGCTATGGGCTGCACCGGCGAAACACTCAACCCGCCAAATCAGCGAGGTACTGGAGCGCATCGACCTGCTTTACACGCTGGACGTTCATAAGCACCTGGCAGACATCCCCGATCTCATCTTGCGCCGCTACGCGCGCCGACTTGTCTCCAGGCCGCCCTCAGCCGGAGCCAAGATCAAAGAGCCAGCGCGCACCGTGGAGGTCGCATGCTTTCTTCGGTATTGCCTGTTCACCACCACAGACCAGTTGATCCTTATGGTGCAGCGCCGGATCGCCGATCTGTGGCGTCAGGCTGCCGCCGATGTCCCCGCTACCGTCAATTGGGCCGCAATGTACAAAACGCTGCTCGGCGAACTTGTTGCCTTGAGCGCGCAAGGTGCGGTGCCAGATGCTGAGTTGCGTGCCCGTCTTGAAGCCTTGATCACCGAAACCCAGAAACGCAAACCACCGAGCAGGGCCTCCCTGGTCCGCGAGGGATTGATTGATGGAATTCGCCCCGTGCGGTCGTTGCTCGTCGCCATTGCAAAGCTGCCCTGGCAGGCCACCGGCGAGCATCCTGCCATCGAGTACCTTGCCAAGCTGCAAGCTTTATATCTCAAAGGATCCAGAAAGCTGCCAGTTGAAGTGGTGGCACCAAGTCTGGGAATGATCTGGCAGGTTTCGATCTCCAGCCCAGACCGGGAACGGGCGTTTCAGGCGTTGGAGGTGGCCACCCTGTTTGCCCTGCGCCGCGCGGTGCGCAATGGCTCGGTCTGGATTGAGCACAGCCTGAGCTTTCGGGGTCGTGCGCGCTTGTTCTTCACGGACGAGCGTTGGCAGGCAGAGTCCAAGAAACACTATGCCCGTCTATCGTTACCCAGCAAGGCTGCCACTTTCTTGAAGCCTTTGCTGGCCAGAGTAACTGCCGGTGTCGATGCGGTGGCCGCTGCAGCCCGCAGTGGCGTACTGCGCGTGGATGATGAACTCCATTTGTCGCCATTGCCCGCAGAGGACGAAGACCCAGAAGTGACCAAGCTGCGCGCGGCTTTGGATCACCGCATCGGTGAGGTTCAATTGCCGGAAGTGATTCTGGCCGTTGACGCCCAGGTGCGCTTTAGCTGGATCATGCTCGGACGTGAGCCGCGCTCTACCGACGAGCTGCTGATGGTCTATGCCGGCATCATGGCCCACGGCACCAGTCTGACTGCGGTCGAATGCGCGCGCATGATTCCGCAATTGTCTGCCACCAGCATTCGCCAGGCCATGCGCTGGGCGCGGGACGAACGGCGTCTGAGCCAGGCCTGCCAGGCTGTGCTGGAATTCATGCAGCGACACCCGATTGCCGCCACCTGGGGGCGGTCCGATTTGGCATCTTCTGACATGATGAGCATGGAGACCACCAAACGGGTGTGGCAAGCCCGGCTTGATCCTCGGCGCAACACACCTTCCATTGGAATCTACTCCCATGTAAAAGACCGGTGGGGCATCTTCCATGCGCAGCCCTTTGTGCTCAATGAGCGCCAGGCGGGCGTGGCCATTGAAGGTGTCATCCGCCAAGAAAAGCTGGAGACCAGCCAGCTTGCTGTGGATACCCATGGCTACACCGACTTTGCCATGTCACATGCCCGTTTGCTTGGTTTTGATCTTTGCCCGCGGTTGAAGGAACTCAAACAGCGCCACCTCTTTGTGCCACGCGGCACCAAAGTGCCCGCAGAAATCGCTGCGGTGTGCGAAGCCAATGTCGACGTCGCTTTGATCGAAAAGCATTGGGATAGTCTGGTGCACCTGGCAGCCTCGGTCATGAGCGGACATGCCAGTGCGGTGGCAGCTCTTGCGCGGTTCGGTTCTGCCGCCCAGGGCGATCCAATCTATGAGGCTGGCGTGCAATTGGGGCGGTTGCTGCGTACGGCGTTTTTGGCTGACTACTTTGTCAAGGACGCTTTCAGGAACGAGTTGCGCCGGGTGCTCAATCGGGGCGAGGCTGTTAACGCCCTCAAGCGCGCCATTTATACCGGCCGGATCAGCCCGGCGCAGGCCAAACGTGTCGATGAAATGCAGGCTGTGGCCGATGCGTTGAGCCTGATGGCCAACATCGTGATGGCGTGGAATACCTCACAGATGCAGGCGGTCCTGGATCGCTGGTCGAACCGCCGCCAGGTCATTCCACCGGAACTGATCGGGAAGATTGCGCCCACCAGGCTGGAGAGCATCAACTTGCGGGGTGTGTTTCGCTTCCCGGTTGACCGCTATGCTGACCAAATCCTGCCTTCGCGGCCAAATGCATCGATAACTGGCACCAATGGATGAAACCGACCACGGTTTGACGCCACGAATCGCAGATTTGAAAGTGAACAGGAAAGTCAATGAAATCAACGATCTACCAACACCACCTCCGCGCCAGTGCTAGCTTTTCGTACCGTCACTTATTGCACTGAAAACGAGGAGACCCCTGTTCGCGTTGGCTTCCTATGGTCGGCGCGATCCCGCTTCCCTGGAACAGTTGCGCGCCACCTTTGCAAAGGAAGGCATTCCCCCGGAATTTCTGTCACATTACGAGGCTGATGGACCCTTTGCATGTCTTAGACAGAATGACGGGTTAAGTGACAAATTTTGACGACCAGAACTTTCCGGTGCACACTGTCACATAATCGAACGTATAAATAACAGAGGAGAAGTGGCGTGCTCGTCGGTTACATGCGCGTCTCGAAGGTCGACGGCTCCCAGACCACGGATCTGCAGCGCGACGCGCTCCTGGCCGTCGGCACCGATCCGGAGTCCCTGTATGAGGACAAGGCCTCCGGCAAGAAGGAGGACCGGCCCCAGCTCGCCGCCTGCCTCAAGGCCCTGCGCCACGGGGACACCCTGGTCGTCTGGAAGCTCGACCGGCTCGGCCGGGACCTGCGCCACCTGGTCAACGTCGTCCATGACCTCACCGAACGCGGTATCGGGCTGAAAGTCCTCACCGGGCAGGGTGCTGCCATCGACACCACCACAGCCTCCGGGAAGCTTGTTTTCGGGATCTTCGCCGCCCTGGCTGAGTTCGAACGCGAACTGATCTCCGAACGCACCATCGCCGGCCTTGCCGCCGCCCGCGCCCGCGGCCGCAACGGCGGACGGCCCTACAAGATGACCCCGGCGAAACTCCGTCTCGCCATGGCCTCCATGGGCCGGCCCGAAACCAAAGTCAGCGACCTCTGCACAGAACTCGGCATCACCCGCCAGACGCTCTACCGGCACGTATCACCCACCGGGGAACTGCGCCCCGAAGGCGAAGGGCTCCTTGCCCGGTCGTACCGCCCTCGAAGTGTCTGAAGTGCAGGCATCGGCATGAGCACGACGGCCGTGAATCCAACAGCGGCAGCGGTGTGCAGATCAAGGTGAAGGCAGGACCGCCACCAGCAGCACCATGTGGTCCTCAGGGCACGTGGTGGCGATTCCCTTTGCCGTCCGTTTCGTCGTGCTTCTCAGGATCGTGCCCGTTTGCGCGAGTGTCGAAGCCATCAATGGAACAGGCGCTTTGAGCCGTTGATGCGGACCGCGGACGGGATCTGAGGATCAGGAAGACAGCGAGGGCGGCTAGAAAGAGCAGAGCGGAAACCCAGGTGTTCACGCGCAGGCCCAGAATGGTGTTGGCGTAGTCGGAGCGCATCAGTTCGAAGATAAAACGGCCGGCGGTGTACAGGACGACGTAGAGGGCGAATACGGAGCCGGCCCCGAGCTTGTACCTGCGGTCCAGGAACACCAGCAGCGCTGCAGCGGCCAGGCACCACAGTGACTCGTAGAGGAACGTCGGCTGGAAGTATCCGAGGGTCTCCGGCGTTCCGTCGGCGGTGAGTACGGCCTGACCGGTGGCCGGGTTCATGTTGTGGATCTGGAGTTTCCAGGGCAGGTTTGTCGGCTCGCCGTAGAGTTCGTTGTTGAACCAGTTGCCCCAGCGGCCCATCGCCTGGGCCAGGAGCAGGCCGGGTGCGGCGGCGTCGGCGAATGTTGCCAGGCGCACGCCGGTGCGCCGTGCCCCAATAGCGGCGCCGGCCAGACCGACGGCGACGGCGCCCCAGATCCCGAGACCACCCTCCCAGATCCGGAAAGCGCCCCACGGGTCTTTGCCGGGCCCGAAGTACAGCTGGTTGTCTGTGATGACGTGATAAAGCCTGCCGCCGACGATGCCGAATGGAACCGCCCACATGATGATGTCCATGGCCTGCGCCGTCGTGCCGCCCCGAGCCCGGAAGCGGCGGGCTGTCAGCCAGGCGCCTATGACGATGCCTGCCAGGATGCAGAGCGCATAGAAACGTATCGTCAGCGGCCCGATTTCGACGGCGCTGACCGTCGGCGACGGAATAAAGAAGCCGGGCAGTACTAAAGGTTGCATGGGAATCTGTCCCTCATTAAGGAGAAGAGGGCCATCACGCCCTTCTAGATCGTAATCGCAAAGGCAGCTGATGCTTGATCGGTACACGTTGATCCGTGTTGCCGGGGCGGGTGTCCCCGGCTTACTGCAGGCATCATTGGGAGGGTTTCGGCGGGAGAATCTGCAACGCGCCCCTCCCTGGCCCGTAGATCAGCAGGACCGGGAGGGCGATGAACCAGCCCGCGACCAGGACCGGTTTGCGGCCGTACCGGTCCGAAGGGTTCCGGCGAAGTAGTTGGTGGCGGCTTTGGCCAGCCCGAGCGCCAGGATGTACGTCAGGGCGGAGGTGTACTCATCGAGGTGGAAGACCTCTCCGGCGAGCAGCGGCAGCACCGTCCGCTCCTGGCCAAGGGTGCCGCCGACGAAGGCGTTGACGGCAACGAGGAGCATGAACTGGGCCAGGTTCTGCCGCAGTCCCAGCGTGATGGCCTCGGTTGTTCCAGGCTGCCGGCGGGCGGGGTTGTCGCCTGAGACCATTGCCGGATCCTGTCAGTGTTAGGGGTGCGGTTATCTGACTGACCCGACGGCGGGGTCCCTGTGGTGCCCGGCCGTTTACCCGCCCGTGTCGGTTTTGATTCTGAACGCGCCCGCACCGGCCCGTCCCGGACCGCCGCACCGGAGTTGCAGTGGGTTTTCCCGCGGTCGCTGGCTGGTCAGCGGGCTTGGACGGTGGCCATCATGCCTTGGTCTTCGTGGTCGAGGATGTGGCAGTGGAACACGGTGCGGCCGGGAAAGTCGTCAAAGGCTACCCGGACTTTCACCTGGCTGCGGGCGGGGACGTTGACCACGTCCTGCCAGGTGGGCCTGGTCACGTCACGGTCGCCGTCCTGGACGATCTGCATGGGCCACACGTGCAGGTGGATGGGATGGTCCATGGGGCTGGAGTTGGTCAGGGTCCACTCCTCCACGGTCCCGGCCGCGGCCGTCTCGTCGACCCGTTCGGGGTCGAACTTCCGTCCATTGATGGTGAAGGCCATCATGCTGCCCATCCCCGCGCCCGAGCCCATGTTTTCGTTCATGCCCGTGTTTGCGTTCATGCCCATGGCGAAGTTCAGGGTGCGGGCGGCGGTGACCGGTTCGTTCCGCAGATCGCGCAGGGGCCTGCCTTCGGGCACGGGCCCTGGGTCAGTGCCGGCGCTTCCCGAGACGGCCAGGGTGAGCAGGTCGACCGGGCCGCCACCGGAGGCGTTGTCACCCCCCATGGCACCGCCCATCATGGCGTCCATGCTGCCGCGGTCCACGGGGGCCGCGGTGAGGGTGGAGGATCCGTCGCGGGTTTCCACGAGCAGCTCTACGCGGTTGCCGGGGGCGAGAACCACTTCGGTGACGTCCTCGGGGACAGGCAGGCGTCCGAGGTCCCGGCTGAGCAGCCGGAGCTGCTGTCCGTCAAGTGCCAGGCGCAGGTAGCGGGAGGGGCAGGCGTTGATGATCCGCCACCGCTCCCGTTCTCCGGGCGCGGCGCGCAGTCGCGGACGGAGTTGGCCGTTGACCAGGACAATCTGCCCCTCACGTCCCATCATCTGCTGCATCTGGCTTACCTCGGCGAGATTGCCGTCGGCGTCGAGGGACAGGTCCGAGACCACCAGCACCCTTTCCCGGGTGACCGGGACCGGGTCGGGGTCCTCCACCACGATGGCGCCGTAGAGGCCGGCGGCGACCTGGCCGGCGACGTGGCCGTGGCGGTGCGGGTGGTACCAGTAGGTGCCCGGCGGGTGGTCCGCTGGCAGGGTGAATTCGTAGTCGAAGGACCCGCCCGGGTCAATGCTGACGAAGGGGTTGTCGCTGTTGCCCTGGGGGGAGACGTGCAGTCCGTGCACGTGCAGGTTGGTGGGAGCCTGCAGCCCGTTGCGCATGGTGACCCGGATCGTGTCGCCCGCGCGGACCCGCAGGGTCGGGCCGGGCAGGGAGCCGTTGAACGCCTGGACGTTGGCCTCCTGCCCGCCGATCCGGGCCCGTGCCGGCGCGGCGGTCAGGTCCAGCTCCAGCACCCGGTCGCGGCTGGCCAGCACCTGCGGTTCGGTCAGGTCCTCAACCCCGGTGTATCCGGAGCCGGGTCGGGTGCCGGTGGTCTGCCACAGCCCGGCGCCGCCGGCAGCCGTAGCGCCGGCACCGACCGCACCCAGTGCCAGCAGCTGGCGGCGTGTCAGCGGCCTCACCGGCTGTCCTCCTCCAGTGTCCGTCGCCGTTCCTGGTATTCCTCGGTGCTGATCTCCCCGCGGGCGTAGCGCTCTTCAAGGATCTCCCGGGCCCGGGCAGGGCCCGCACCCGGCCGTGGTGGTCCCTGCCCATCGGTGGGGGCGTTGCCGCCGGCGTTGCGGGTGAAGGCTTTGACCAGCACCACGGCGAGCAGGATGACGCCGGCGATCAGCAGAAGCCAGAAAATCCAGGCAAGCCCCATCCCGCCCATACCATAGTCGTTCATCATCCAGGGGGTTCCTTGTCTCTTGTCGTGCACGGCGAGGCCGTTTCTGACCGGGGGCTTTCCGCGCCGTGCGGGGGCGGTGGTCCTAGGCCTTGGTTGACTGGCGGGAGTTGTGCCAGGCGTCCCAGGCGGCGTAGCTGCCGTCGAGTTCGATGACGTCGTACCCGGCGCGGCGCAGGGCGCTGGCCGCGACGGAGTTCCGCACACCGGACTGGCAGTAGCTCACGATGGTTCCTTCGGCCGGGAGTTCATCCAGGTGCCACATGGCGCGGCCGCCACTGAGCTGGTACGAGCCGGGCACGTGCCCGGCGGTGTGCTCGGTCTTGTTCCGGACATCCAGGACCATGGCCGCGTCGAAGTTGCCCAGTTCTTCGGGCTGGATCAGCTTCGGCGTGAAGGTGGGCAGCCCGTCGATGTTGGTGACGTACCCGGCGACGTTGTCGATGCCGACCCGGACCAGGTGGTCCCACATGTCCTGCGCGGCTTCCTGGTCCTTGGCCAGGAGTACCAGGGGGTTCTGATCGGTTTCCGGGTTCACTACCCAGGCGCCGTAGCTGGCTACGGACTTGCCGGCTGGTACGTTCAGGGACCGGACCACGGTGCCCTTATGGACTTCGCTGTTGGGGCGGGTGTCGATGAAAGTCAGGGTGTCCTGTTCCAGGCCCGCGGCAACGATCTCGGCTGACAGTTCGGGCAGCGGGATACGCTCACCCATCACGGCCGGGCCTTCACGGTTCTCGCGCTTCATCCGGCCGAAGTAGGCGTGGGCGTCGGGCTGGCCATCCAAAAGCTCGTTGATGAAGCCGGCCTCGTCGTTCGCGGCCAGGTACGGACCCCACCAGGAGTAGAGGCGTTCGTAGCCGACGGTGGAGGAGGGGATGGCGCCCAGTGCCTTGCCGCAGGCGCTGCCGGCGCCGTGGGCCGGGTGGACCTGGACGTAGTCCGGCAGCGTCAGGAACTTGTCCCGCAGGCTCGCGAACAGCTGCTTGGCGCCCTCGAAGCGGGTGTCGATGCCGCCGGCCGCCTCGTCCAGCAGGTCCGGCCGGCCCAGGTCCCCGGAGAACACGAAGTCACCCGAGAGCAGGTAGCCGGGCTGGTCGCTGAACGCCCCGTCGGTCACCAGGAACGACAGGTGCTCCGGGGTGTGTCCCGGGGTGTGCAGGGCCTTGATGCTGATGTTGCCGACAGTGATCGCGTCGCCGTCGTAGAGCCGTTCACCGTCGAATTCGTACTGCCAGTCCGGCCCACCCTCGCCCGAGACATAAATCTTCGCGCCGGTAGCGGCCGCCAGCTCCCGGGTGCCGGAAAGATAGTCGGCGTGGATGTGGGTTTCGGTGACCGCCACGATCTTCATGCCGTTCTTCTCGGCCAGATCCTGGTAGACCGTAATGTCCCGGCGCCCGTCAACGACCACGGCCGTGCCGTTGGCCTGGCAGCCGATCAAGTAGCTGGCCTGGGCGAGGTCTTCATCATAAATACGCTCGATAAGCATCTGGTGTTCTCCTTCGATTGAAAGGGGTGGGAGGTTTGTTCTGAATCCAGTATAGATACCCCTGGGGGTATTACGCAAGCGGGTTGCGGCCTAGTCGGATTTCCTGCGGAAAAGCCGGTGCAGGAGCCCTGCGCAGGCCTGCCGGGGCATGCCCCGGCTGTTGCCGGGACGGGTTTTCCGGGGCTTGTTGATAGGTGACGGGGTGGCCTGCCCGGTACCACTATGTGATGCCGCCGGCCACGTTGACAGTGGTGTGTCCGCGGTCGGTGAGGATCCGTGCGGCCTGGCTGCTGCGTTTCCCTGGCCCGCACAACAGGTAGAGCGTTGTGTTGGGAAGGTCAGCAAGCCGGGAAGACAGTTCCTCGAGTGGGATGTTCAGGCTGCCGGGCCGTGGCGTGCTCTTCCCGGCTCCGGACGTCCACCACTGTTGCGCGGGGCCACACCGTGGCGAGTTCGTCTGGCGTGACAGTACCGAATGCGTGGTCGCCTTGCATGAGTCAGGTGCGTTGGTGTCCGGCCTCGGCGCGGAGTTTGTCCATGTCGAGGTTTTTTACGGCCTGGATGACTTCCTCGAGTCCGGTGGCGTTGAGGGCTCCGGGCTGGGAGAAGACCAGGGTTTTGTCCTTGAAGGCCATGAGTGTGGGGATGGAGGTGATGTTTGCTGCTGCGGCGAGTGCCTGTTCCGCTTCGGTGTCGACCTTGGCGAAGGTGATGTCGGGGTGCCTTTGGGCGGCAGCTCCGTAGGTGGGGGCGAACATGCGGCAGGGGCCGCACCAGGCTGCCCAGAAGTCAACGAAGACGATCCCGTTGTTCTCCAGGGTCTGGGCGAAGCTCTGTCCGGTGACGTCGATGGTTGCCATCGTCTTTCGTGTCCTTTCGGGAGTTATCTGGGGTGTGGCGGGGACCGGAAGGGTCAGGTGGTGGGGAGGCCTGCGCGGGTCCAGGCGATCATGCCGCCGGCCATGGTGTCCGCTGTGTAGCCCGCCCCGTTGAGGGCATCGGCGACGGCGGCGGAGCGGTTGCCGCTGCGGCAGACCGCAATGACGGGCACGGCCGGGTCCAGTTCGGACAGGCGCGCCTGCAGTTGGCCCATGGGGATGTGCAGGGCGCCGGGGATCATGCCTTCCTCGACTTCGAAGTCCTCGCGGACATCGAGGATGCGGGCGCTGGTCCGCCGCTGCGCGGCTTCAGTGATGGTGATTTCAGCCATTGGATTCTCCTTGGAATATTGCGGGCTGTAGTTAGCGGATGGGTTCAGTTAGCGGACGGGTTCGCCGGCCTGGCGCCAGGCGCTCATGCCGCCGCGCAGGGAGTAGGCCTGGTAGCCCTGGGAAGCGAGGAGCCGGGCCGCGGAAGCGGAGCGGATCCCGGACTGGCACATGGCAATCACCGGGCGGTTCTTATTGATCCCGGCGGTGCTGGTCTGCAGCCGGTCCAACGGGATGTGCTTCGCCTGCGGTGCCCGTCCGGAGCGCCATTCCTGGGCGGAGCGGACGTCGATCAGCGCGGCGCCTGAGGCCAGGAGGTCCTTGGCCTCAGCGACCGAGACAGTTTTGTAGGGCTTGCTGAAGGCTTTCTTCAGGGAGCTGATGATGCCCATGGTGTTCTCCTTGCTTGGTGCTGGCCGGGTCAGGCGGGTGAGGGGATGTCGCTGCGTCGCTGGCCGCTGCGGTTGCGCAGGGGGCAGGAGCTGATGAAGAACCAGCAGATGCCGGCGGTGGTTGCCGTGAGGGCTGCGACTCCGGCGGCGATGAACCAGCGCAGGTCGGCGGGGGCCTGTTGGATGAGGACGAAGGTGCCCATGGCCAGGACGAACAATCCGAAGGCCTTCCGCAGCGCGGCTTCCGGGATGCGGCCGGCGAGTTTGGAACCGATGAGCGAGCCTGCGATGGCAGCGGCGGTCACGCCGAGGGTGATGCCCCAGTCCAGCTGGACGGTGGTGAGGTACCCGGCAAGGCCCGCGAAGGACTTCATGGCGATGACCACCAGGGAGGTGCCCACGGCGACGGACATCGGCAGGCCGCCCAGCAGTGCCAGGGCCGGAACTACAAGGAATCCGCCGCCCGCGCCGACCAGGCCGGTGATGAGCCCGACGACCGCGCCGTCCAGCAGCACCCTGCCCAGGGGCAGCTCGTGCTTGACCGGTGCGGCGCCGTTGTCGTTCTTCTTTTTCCGTCCGCGAAGCATGGCAATGGACGTGGCCACCATCATGACGGCGAAGGCGATGAGCAGGATCTGCCCGGGGATGTGCCCGCCGAGCAGTCCGCCGACGAACGCGCCGGCCATGCCGGCGGCGCCGAAGATCAGGCCCGTCCGCCACACCACCCTGCCGCCGCGTGCGTGGCTGAGCACGCTGACGGCTGAGGTGATGCCGACGACGAACAGGGAGGCTGCGATGGCTTCCTTGGCTTCGAACCCGGCCACATAGACCAGGATCGGGACTGTCAGGATGGATCCGCCGCCGCCCAGGACGCCGAGCGAGAGGCCGATGACGACCGACAGGGCAAGAACCAGGATGAGGGTGGCGGTCATGAGGCCATGGCCTCGTCATCGACCTCGGTGGTGACGGGCAGGGCGAGGATGGCGCTTTCGCGGGTGGGTTCCTTGGCGGCCTTGTTCCACGGCATGGCCGAGATCGCCTGGCCCATGGCGCAGGTGTTGGTGGCTGCGGAGAACGTCAGGCCGGTGCCGATGACCCCGGCAAGGGTCCGGATTTTCGGGGAGATGAACTTGCCGCCGGCCAGGCCCAGGACCACCAGGGAGCCGGCCACAAGGCGGACCTGCCGCTCCAGGTCCCAGCGGTCCTTGCCCTTGACCACGTCACCGCCGGCCGCGGCGAAGCCGGGTGCGCCGCCGGTCAGGACGTAGGCGGTGTCGATCCCGGCCTTGGCAAGGCGCTGGCGGGCCTGCTCGGCGCGCACGCCTGACTGGCAGACCAGGACCACGCGGGAGCCCAGCCGGGCGGCGAGCTCGTCGGTGTGTTCGGACAGCAGCGGCAGGGGCACGTTGTAAGAGCCGCGGATGTGCATGGACTCGAACTCGGCGGCGGAGCGGACGTCGATCACCACGAGGTCCTGGTGCTCTTTGAACCAGGACTGGAGGGTTTCAGGGGCGAGTGCGGTAACAACGGGTGCCGTGGAAGGGGAAGTCATTGGTTGGCCTCTCGGAAGGGGTCGGGTGGATACCCCACCGAGTATTACAGATACCCCTGGGGGTAGTCAAAACACCCTAGGGGGTATAGGATTGAGGCAAGCCCCCGATATTTGGAGAAACCCTTGGAACTCAACCCCTCAGAACTCACCCCTGTCATCAATCGTCTGAAGCGAGCCCAGGGCCAGCTGGCCGCGGTCACCCGCATGCTTGAAGAAGGCCGGGACTGCAAGGACGTCGTCACCCAGCTCGCAGCCGTATCGAAGGCACTCGACCGGGCCGGGTTCGCCATCATCGCCACGGGCCTCGAGCAGTGCATCGTCCAAAAAGACGCAACGATGGACAAGAAGGACCTGGAAAAGCTTTTCCTTTCCCTCGCCTGACCAGACCTGCTTTCGCGCCGCCCAAAGGAGAACCATGACGTACACCCTCACCGCCACCGTCGACCTTCCATGGACCGAAGCCCTGGACCGGACCCGGGACGCCCTGTCAGCCCAGGGCTTCGGGATCCTCACGGAAATCAACGTCCGCTCCACCTTCGAAGCCAAGCTTGGCGCCGAAGCCGCGGACGCCGTCGGCGACTACGTCATCCTCGGCGCCTGCAACCCGGCCCTGGCCAGCCGCGCCCTCCCCGCAGAACCCGAAATCGGCGCGCTGCTGCCGTGCAACGTGGTGGTGCGCCGGAACAAGGACGCAGCCGTGACTACAATCGAGGCCATTGATCCGCAGACCATGGTCCAACTCAGCGAAACGCCGGCCGTAAAAGAAGTAGCCGACGACGCCGGAACCCGGCTCCGCGCGGCCCTCGCCGGACTGAATGAAGCAACAGAGTAAAAGGTGCCCATCAGCAGGACCGCAGGAACCGAGAACGATGGCGACGGCAGGGGGCTGCTCATTCACTCCGCCGGATCGCTTGAGCAGGACGCAGTGGCCGCCATCCTCCCCAGCGCCACCAACGCCCGCGCCGCACTCGGCCCGGCAACCGGCATTGAAGTGATTATCCAGGGCCCGGGCGTGAAACTTCTCCCCATGAACTCACCCGCCACCGAAACCGTCAAAAGCGCCCGGCAACTGGACGTGAGCATCCTCGCCTGCGGCAACAGCATGCGCTCAGGAGGCATGGAAGACAAAGACCTCACCACCGGCATTGGCACGGGTCCCGCAGCCACCGCCCACCTCGCCCAGCGCCAATGGGACGGCTGGGCCTACGCCAGGCTCTAAAACCAGGCAGCTATCCCGAACGCATGCGCCCGCACCGAACAAGGCGGAAAACATGGTCTCTGCGCGCCAGAGCACAACCAGTGCAGACGGCTTCAGACATTCCGTGCAAACGACTTCTGAAACTGACAAAAATCCCATACAGTTGCTGACTCCTTCGATTCGCATATACCCCGCCCACAAAACCGTCCCGCTTAGCCCGCTCAACCGCTACAGTTGAGCCCATGTCAGCACACGTCGTCGGTTACGCCAGATATGCGGGCATGAGACACGTCCGGCCCGGTGCGTGTCTCGCGGTTTCTGCATTGCTTTAGGCTCAGAGCGGGTTTGGCCGGTTGCCTCCATTGCCCGGTACAGCGTTGCTCGGCTCCATCCGATTGCACTTCTGGTCGGGGGACCTAGGCGGATATCAGATGTAGCTGCAGATCTGTTCCGCATCACAGTTCCGCGGATCTGCTGCCTCCACGAATGCATATTGTTCGGCCACGGTTGCTCGTAGCGCAGTTAGTTCTGCAATTTTCCGGTCCAGATCTATGAGCTGTTTACCCAGGACGTCCCGGACGTGGGTGCATGGGGTTATGCCGTTATCCCGGATCTGGAGGATTCCTTGGATCTGCGCCAGGGTCAGCCCTGCAATCTGGCTGCGGCGGATGAATTCTAAGCGGCTGATCGTGTCGCGGCCATACTCGCGATAGCCATTGGCGGATCTTTCAGCTGGCGGGAGCAGGCCTCGATTTTCATAGAACCTGATCGTCTTGGTTGTCATGCCGACAGCGGCAGCAGCTTCACCGATCCGCATTTCGGGTCCTTCTTCTCGCTCGAAAACGACTCTTAGCCTTCCACGGTACGGGAAGGTTGCTGCGTCCCGATACGCTCCACTGCTCCTCTCCTGTGGGCTCTTGACCTTCCCGTGCAGGGGAAGGTGCAGACTGGGGGCCAGCATGCACCAGAAGAACACCATGGGTGTTCACTAAGATCCCTGGAGGACTAATGCCTGAGGCAGCACCGGATTTTGATTTGGCCGTAATCGGTTCCGGCGGTGGTGCCTTCGCCGCCGCCATCCGGGCCACGAATCTGGGCAAGCGGGTGGTCATGATCGAACGCTCCACGGTGGGCGGGACCTGTGTGAACACCGGGTGTGTTCCTTCCAAGGCCCTGCTGGCCGCCGCCGACGCCAGACATGTGGCTTTGGACGGGACAGGAAGGTTCCCCGGGATCAGCACCACCGCCGCACCAGTGGATATGGGTGCGCTCATTGACGGGAAACGCTCTCTGGTCGAAGGTATGCGCTCGGATAAGTACGTGGATCTGGCCGCCGAGTATGGATGGGACCTGCGTCAGGGTAGCGCGGTGTTCGCTGGCACCCCCCAGGAACCGGCTTTGGAGATCACCCGGCCTGACGGCGGCCGCGACTCCCTAACCGCTGCCCATTATCTGGTTGCGACTGGTTCGGCTCCGTGGGCACCCCCGGTGCCTGGACTGGAGGAGGTTGACTACCTGACCTCGACCACAGCCATGGAACTGGGCGAAGTGCCCGAGTCCCTGATCGTCTTCGGCGGCGGATACGTCGCGCTAGAACAAGCTCAGCTTTTTGCCCGCCTCGGATCTAAAGTGACCTTGCTGGCCCGCTCCCGGCTTGCCTCGCACGAGGAACCCGAAGCATCCCGTGCCCTGATGGGCGTCTTCGCCGATGAGGGCATCCGCGTGATCCGCCGCGCCACCGTGACATCGATCCGCGCTAACGCGTCAGGGGAAGAAGTGACTGTCACCGCCACGGTGGCCGGGGGCCACGAGGAATTCCGTGCCGCGAAGCTGTTGGTTGCCACCGGGCGTCGTGCCGTCACCAACGGGCTTAATCTGGATGCCGTCGGCGTTAAAACCGGTAACACCGGCCAGATTCTGGTTGAGAACACGCTGGCAAGCTCCAACCCCAGGATCTGGGCCGCCGGGGATGTGACCGGGCACAGGGAATTCGTCTACGTCGCGTCCGCTCACGGGACCCTGATGGTGGAGAACGCGTTCAACGACGCCGGGCGCGAGGTCGACTACCGGCACCTTCCCCGCGTGACGTTCACCAGCCCGGCTCTGGCCGCCGTCGGTATGACCGATAAGGAAGCGAATGAAGCGGGGATCCGGTGTGAGTGCAGGGTCCTGCCACTGGAGTATGTTCCGCGGGCGCTGGTGAACCGGGACACCCGCGGGTTCATCAAAATCGTCGCTAATAACAGCACAGGCCGAATCGTCGGGATCACCGCGGTCGGCAAGGAGGCCGGGGACCTGGCCGCGGCCGGCGTGTACATCCTTGAGGCGGGCATGACCGTGGACCAGGTGGCGAACCTCTGGTCCCCGTACCTGACCATGGCCGAAGGTATCAAAATCGCCGCACAGTCTTTCACCACAGACGTCTCCAAACTCTCCTGCTGCGCCTCCTAATTTGGCTGAGAAAGCCAAGGTGAAGCCCTCCGCTCTACCGGCGCAGGTATTTGCCGGAGCCAGAGCGGGTTTGGTCTGTTGCCTGCATTGCCCGGTACAGCGTTGCTCGGCTCCATCCGACGAGTTCGGCGGCTTGCTGTGCTGTTTTGCCTTCGGCGCGGGCATTGGCGGCGATCTTTAGCTTTTCGGCTGTCACTACTGGATTGTTCGGTGGGCGACCAAAAACGGTACCGGCGCCTCTGGCTGCGGCGATCCCGGCGTTCACCCGTTCCACAATGAGCTCCCGCTCGTACTCCGCCAAGGTGGAGAGCATATTCAACATCAGCCGGCCGGTCGGTGTGTCCGGGTCAATGCCGTCGCCTATCGAGCGGACCATAATCCCTTTGTCCCTGAGTCCGTTTACGGTGTTCAGGACATCGAGCAGGGATCGGCCGAGCCGGTCAATGCGCCACACCACGATTGTGTCCCCCTTTTGGGCGTAGCTCATGAGTTTTTGCATGCCGGGCCGACTTTTGGCTTCTTTGCTTCCAGAGGTGACATCGGAGTAGATGTCTCGGGCCTGGACCCCGGCGGTGGTGAGGGCGTCACGTTGGAGCTGGTCGTCCTGCCCGGCGGTGCTGATGCGCGTATATCCGAGGTATGCCGTAACGGCAGTCTGCCCCATAAACCCCTAAAAATGAGTCGGAGACATCCTCATCTATGAGACGACTTACCGAGACGCGGCCACATGGCGGAATCACAGGATAGCGACGCCCTCTTCCCAGGCCCATTCGAGTGTCTTGAAAAACAATAGTTTCTTGCAACACGCCGACCACCACGTGAGACACGGCCAAAGCGCCAACATAACGTGCGGGTCTCGACCAACGAGCAGGACCTCACCGCCCAACGGAACGGACTCGCCGCCCTCGGTGTCCCCGAAGACATGATCTTCTTTGACCATGGGCTGACCGGCAGGAACAGGGACCGGCCCGGCCTGCGCGAAGCCCTCGCCGCCGTCCGCGACGGGGACACCTTGGTCATCACCAAACTCGATCGGCTCGCCCGCTCCCTACCCGACGCCCGCGACATCGTCGAAGAACTCACCAAGAAGAAGGTGAAGCTGAGCATAGGCGGCTCTGTTCACGATCCCACCGATCCCGTCGGCCGGCTCCTCTTCAACGTCCTGGCCATGGTCGCCGAATTCGAATCCGACCTCATCCGCGCCCGCACCCGCGAAGGCATGCAAGTCGCCAAAGCCAAAGGCCGGCTCCGCGGCAAACAACCCAAACTCTCCAAAAGCCAGGAAGCCCACCTCGTCTCCCTATATAAGGGAGGACAACACACCACCACCGAAATCGCCGATATTTTCAAAGTCGCCTGCAGCACGGTGTACCGAATTGTTCAGCGAACCCCGTAGCCAGACACCCCGGGTTGAGCGCCTTCAATGGTAGGGCCGTAGAGTGGCATCAAACGTCATTAGTCAGGCAATCAGGGGAATACATGCCTTACTCGCTCCAGAATCGCTTAGTTGTAGGCGTTGCATCCAGCGCTCTGTTCGACCTCAAGGAGTCCGACCAAGTCTTCAGGGACAAAGGCGAAGAAGAGTACCGGAAGTTTCAGGAGGAAAACCTAGGCCGCCCGCTTGGCCCAGGAGTCGCGTTCCCGTTCATTAAGCGTATTCTCTCGCTTAATGACCTCGCGGAACCAGACGAAGGAAACATTGTCGAAGTCATAGTGCTTTCACGTAACGACCCCGACACCGGACTCCGGGTCATGGAATCCGTGAAACACCATGAACTTGATATTACGAGGGCAATATTTATGCAAGGAAAGTCGCCCTATAAATTCATCCCTGCCCTCAATGTATCGCTCTTCCTGTCTGCCAATGAACGAGATGTGCGGGAGGCTCTGGCTCTCAACCTTCCAGCTGGCCGCGTCCTGGAATCGACACTGGTGGATGACGATGATGACGACTTGCGCATTGCTTTCGACTTTGACGGGGTCCTTGCAGATGACGGCTCAGAACAAGTGATGCAAGCCAAGGGCCTGAGCGATTTTCATGATTACGAGCGCGTCAACCTGGTTACACCCCATAATCCCGGGCCTCTTCGAGACTTTCTAATACGAGTCGCTGCCGTACAGAAACGGGAACAGGCGCGGAAGGAAGCCAACCCAAAATACAATATCCGTCTCCACGTAGCCATGGTCACCGCGAGGAACGCCCCCTCCCACGAACGCCCGCTTCGAACGCTTAAGGATTGGGGCGTCATGGTCAACGACGCCTTCTTTCTCGGCGGCATTGATAAGGGAGAGATTCTCCGCATCCTGCGTCCACACATCTTCTTTGATGACCAAATCGGCCATCTGACCTCGACATCGCAGTCAGCCCCCTCTGTTCATATTCCATTCGGCGAACTAAACGCCCTGCCACAGGCAGGAGACTCCGAGAGCGCAGAGGGCCACCTTGCTTGATTTCTCTGCGCCCGGCAACGCATCGGAGATTTTGTGGGCCGGGGTCCTGACCCTGATCGCCATAGTGGGATCCGTCCTAATTTCGATTTGGATTCAACGAAAAGACTTCGATCGGCGAGAAAAAGAACAAACGGAGTCGTTCAACCAGCGTCAGGCCGAGGTCAATGCGACACTCACAGCGCAGGCTGAAGCCGATCTCCAGAAGTGGCGAAGGCATATGGCCGAACGGATGATTGATCTCATCTCGCAAGCCGCGTCCTACGCCATAGATAGGAAAGGCTCTCGAGCCGCGATTCTCCAAGATGCAGAAGGAATCCACACGATACTGCATATGGACAACAACGATGAGTTCGGTATGGGCGCGTGGATCGAATCCAAGTGCCGGGAACTTATCGCGGTTCCACACGTTCATTCCCAAGCAGAGTACAACCATGTCGCCGACGTAGCTGGAAGGGCCAAGGTGAAGCCCATGCTTTGGGCCTATGCATCCGATGCCATCAGCGACGACCCTGAGATCGCAAAGGCCAAAGATGAAGCACATGGCCATGCCAGCAGGGACGTCTCCGCCTAAACCCGCGGTGAGGCCCGAACTGACTTGGCAGGTGATTATGGGATCAGCCGGGAAACGATCTACCAGCACCTCCGCCCAGCCGCAGCCGCTCTAGCGGAGTGAGTACCGCCGCCCCACGTGGTAGGACTGCTATCCAGGTTGCCTTATCGCTTCTTCCCCGTGGTGCTAGTGCTCTTACTCTCGGTCACGGTCGTACGGGTAGCCGCAGCAGTTGTAGCTTTCGTGACATAGCGCCCAGTTACGGCGCTACGTTGCACTGCCCCGACACGGTAAACGCCCTTGCCGAGACTTTGATATGAGCTTGTGTTGGTTTTCTTGGCCACAGTCGTCCCTCCGACTCTCTTGTGTAACCAGTCTACGGGCTTAGTGATCGAATGCTACCGCTGATAGTTCGAGCCCCCACTGATCGGCGATTTCGGCGAGACTACCGGCCCACATCATGCTGGATGCGTCATAACGGGAGGCTTCCTCGGGAAGACCCAAGGTCAGAACAGCTGCTGAATGTGCTGGAAAGTCCGGATGCGGTACCGGAATCGGTGCCGCCAAAACGGACCGCCATCGACGGGTGGGGTCGTCAGGAAGGTCTTGGATAAGGACTTCATCCACGCCTAATGCTTTCCCAGCGATCCACTCACTGTCATGCCCCGTGCTGACAGTTCGCAAGGCAGCCAGGTCTCGATACACTCGGTCCTGCGCAGCCCATTTTACGAGCTCACCCTCACCGTTTGCGAGCCAGAGCGTCAGATTCAAACGATCTACGTCGAGCGCTTCACGCATAGTCGATGCATCGCGTTCCAGTTGGTCGACGTGAGTACTCTGCAAGTCTTGAAATCTCCTTGTGTGCGCTTCCCATAGAAGGCGTGATCTTTGCTGAGGAGAAAGGTACGAGGGCAACGTGACATGACGGAGCTCACGAATGATCTGTGCAGCGTCAGAGTGATCCTCAAGGAGAACAGGCTGCAAGCCGACTGCGCGCCATTGATCACTTAGAGCAGATCTAATTTCGGCGAATTGATCTTTCGAAACCGCGAAGCTTTGCCGGGCGAGAAGCACCATCGCATCGTGCTTCAACGGCTTCTTTCGCAGCGCGGCATGCAACCATTGGCGGACATCAGGGTCCCTGTAAGACGTGCCAGCAATGATAAGTACCCCTTTATCCAGAGCTGATTCCAAATAATCCAGTTGCCAAGATTCCGTGTCGGCAATGAGATCGCTGAAATCGGTTAGCGTGAGGATGACGGCGTCTGCCCGTTGAGGAGTGATGACGCCGTGAAGGTGATGAACTCTGTATTGCATGTGATCTGTTGCGTTCTCAACGTGCGAGATCACTTCCTCACCTGTCTTGGTTGGGTCCCCGTGTAGGAGTCCGGTGACTATGTGAGTTTCGTGTCCGAGAATGGACGCAGGAGGAAATTCACTAGTTATGGCACGTAGGCATACCCCCGAGCAGGTCATCGCGAAGGTCCGGCAGGGCCAGAAAATGCTCAATGAAGGACGGCCCCTCATCGAGGTCGTCAAGGAACTGCAGGTCACCGAGGCGACCTGGTACCGGTGGCTGAACCAGTACGGGTCCGAGAAGAACGCCGAGGCGACGAAACGGACCAAGGAGCTCGAGAAGGAGAACGCGAGGCTCAAGCGGCTGCTGGCCGAGAAAGAGCTAGCCATCGACATCCTGAACGAGGTGGCCAAGGGAAAATTCTGAGCCCCGAACCACGCCGCCGTGCCGTGCGCATGGCGATGGAGAAGTTCGGGGCGTCGGAACGCTTTGCCTGCAAAGTGCTGGGGCAGAACCGCTCCGCCCTGCGCAAGAAGAAACCCGAAATGAGTTTCGAGGAAACACGGCTGCGCGCTGACCTGCGGGCAGTCGCGCAGAAACACCCGGCGTGGGGCTGGAAGAAGGCCCGCTGGCACCTGCGTGCCCAGCCGCAGTGGCAGGACGTGGCGCTGAACAAGAAGCGGGTACGCCGGCTCTGGCGCGACGAGGGACTGGTTTGTAAACCCAAGCCGAAGAAGAAGCGCCGGACCGGCCCGGACGCCGGGGAACAGAAGCGCCTGAAAGCCGAATACCCGATGCACGTGATCAGCTTCGACTTCCAGTCCGACGTCACCTCCTGCGGGCGCCACATCCGCTTCTTCAACGTCATCGACGAATGCACCCGCACGGCGCTGGCGATCGTGCCGCGGCGCTCGTTCAAGGCTTCCGACGTGGTCGCCGTGCTGGAGAACATCATCGCCGAAACCGGTATCGAACCGGCGTACGTGCGCTGCGACAACGGACCGGAATTCACCGCCGCCGCACTGATCGAATGGTGCAGCACAGCCGGTGTGAAGACCGCGTTCATCGACCCGGGATCGCCCTGGCAGAACGGGTTCATCGAATCATTCAACGCCCAATTCAGAAGGGAACAACTCTCCGGAGAAATCATCGACACCATGGCCGAAGCAAAGTACTTGGCCGACGAATGGAAAGACATCTACAATCATGAACGGCCCCACGGATCCCTGGATGGAATGACACCATCCAACTACTGGAATCAGTGGACCGCAGACCACCAATCAGCTATCGCATAGCCGCTGGACTGCTAAAGGGGGCCCAATCAGTCTCCCTTTCGATCGCCTGCTCAAGGAGAGTGTCGAAATTAAGCGTTGCGAGGCTGGTGTCAGCATCGTCACCACTCAGGAAGTGGCCGACCACTGCAAGGTGGAGAGGAGACGGCTTGAGGGAAGTTACGCCTTCATAAAGTGCGATACGCAGTTTCTGCTGCCATCGATCCCCAAACGAAACGCGTGCAGCTTCGACGGCAATCAACGGATCTTGCCGAGCCAGCAAGATTTCCGCCGTCTCGGGCGAAGCAACCGACCCGCTTTGTATGAGCAACCTAGTCGCGAAGTCGTCCCAACCGGGCAGTCCAGACGTTACAGATGCGCCCGCGCCAAGCAGAAAAGTCGTATGAGTCTCAAGGCCTGATCGACGGAACAATTCCATAGTTTCAGCAGTCAGATCGGCGGCGCTCATCACTTCATTTTCTCATGGGCATTTGCCAGAATGTGTCAGGTCACAAGTTCGTCGTCAGTGTCGAGCTTTTGGGTGCCTTCGAAATCAGATCAACGCTACCTTGCTGCCCGAACGCCTCCTGCTCAAGTGGCATCCCTATAGCGGAGTCGCCACTCACGCAACGCTTGGCTATGGACGCTGGGACGCGCAGGTTCTTCCGGAACCATGTCGACAATTGGATCCTAGCCGAACACCTAACGACGTCGGCCAATGCAGCCGGCCTCCGCGCAAAACCTTCCTACAGTGATCCTGCACATAAGGTGATCCCCCGAGTGCCATCAAAGGTCAGTTTTCTTGATGTTGAGAACAAATAAGTGCGACAGGCAGATGAGACATCCGAGTCGTGGAAATCCTCGAGGTCGATCGCTCAATGACAAGATAGCCAGCTCGTCGTAATAAACGATCGTTTTATGAGACGAAGACCTGAATTGAGTGCTGATTGTTATGTCCAGGATCGACCGGCTTCCGCTGCCGGCGAAGGGGGCTGGGTAACATGGATGGGACTCGTTCAGGCCGTTGTACGGCGTCACGAACTTCGCGCAATTTATGGGGGGAAATGTCGATCCTGACTGATGCAGAAATGGTTCTAGGACTTTCGCGTCACTTGGCTGCATATCAAATGGGTCCCGAACGCGCGGCCATGTGGTTGGGTCCCCGTGTAGGAGTCCGGTGACTATGTGAGTTTCGTGTCCGAGAATGGACGCAGGAGGAAATTCACTAGTTATGGCACGTAGGCATACCCCCGAGCAGGTCATCGCGAAGGTCCGGCAGGGCCAGAAAATGCTCAATGAAGGACGGCCCCTCATCGAGGTCGTCAAGGAACTGCAGGTCACCGAGGCGACCTGGTACCGGTGGCTGAACCAGTACGGGTCCGAGAAGAACGCCGAGGCGACGAAACGGACCAAGGAGCTCGAGAAGGAGAACGCGAGGCTCAAGCGGCTGCTGGCCGAGAAAGAGCTAGCCATCGACATCCTGAACGAGGTGGCCAAGGGAAAATTCTGAGCCCCGAACCACGCCGCCGTGCCGTGCGCATGGCGATGGAGAAGTTCGGGGCGTCGGAACGCTTTGCCTGCAAAGTGCTGGGGCAGAACCGCTCCGCCCTGCGCAAGAAGAAACCCGAAATGAGTTTCGAGGAAACACGGCTGCGCGCTGACCTGCGGGCAGTCGCGCAGAAACACCCGGCGTGGGGCTGGAAGAAGGCCCGCTGGCACCTGCGTGCCCAGCCGCAGTGGCAGGACGTGGCGCTGAACAAGAAGCGGGTACGCCGGCTCTGGCGCGACGAGGGACTGGTTTGTAAACCCAAGCCGAAGAAGAAGCGCCGGACCGGCCCGGACGCCGGGGAACAGAAGCGCCTGAAAGCCGAATACCCGATGCACGTGATCAGCTTCGACTTCCAGTCCGACGTCACCTCCTGCGGGCGCCACATCCGCTTCTTCAACGTCATCGACGAATGCACCCGCACGGCGCTGGCGATCGTGCCGCGGCGCTCGTTCAAGGCTTCCGACGTGGTCGCCGTGCTGGAGAACATCATCGCCGAAACCGGTATCGAACCGGCGTACGTGCGCTGCGACAACGGACCGGAATTCACCGCCGCCGCACTGATCGAATGGTGCAGCACAGCCGGTGTGAAGACCGCGTTCATCGACCCGGGATCGCCCTGGCAGAACGGGTTCATCGAATCATTCAACGCCCAATTCAGAAGGGAACAACTCTCCGGAGAAATCATCGACACCATGGCCGAAGCAAAGTACTTGGCCGACGAATGGAAAGACATCTACAATCATGAACGGCCCCACGGATCCCTGGATGGAATGACACCATCCAACTACTGGAATCAGTGGACCGCAGACCACCAATCAGCTATCGCATAGCCGCTGGACTGCTAAAGGGGGCCCAATCACATGGAGCAGCTCGAACTAGCAGGCCAAACCTTCGATGTGGCTTTCCGTCTTCGAGGCAGCACAACCAGTAGTGCGCGTCGGGTGCAAGCAATTGGTCTGGACATAGGCTTGGGCAAGCGTGTGCTTCGTGACGTCTTACAAACTATGGAGGGCCTCGGATGGCTTTCTGTTCAAAAGGATAAAGATGGCCAGCTAGTCTCCATCATCGAAACCATCCCCGCGCCCGCGGATCTGGTGAAATCCGCTGAAAGCGTCCTTAATGTTCTGCTGGCCACCCCAGCAGAACGAGCCGCCCTGGCGCTCCTGCGTGCGACTTCCATACAGCCCCTTGAAGTCGACGATGCTCTTCAGATCGCCGCAGCAGGCACGGGTTTGATCGATGACCAACAGCCAGCTCTGGATGCTGTTCGTTATCTCAGGCACACAGGCTTGGTACGTGAGGTGACAGCAGAGGACGGACGGACGGTTGTCTACAACCCAAACGTCTGGACTCAAGGCGATGAAATTGCATCGGCAGCACTAAAAGCCGCCGACGCTCGCGGCACCAAGGAAGTCGGCGATCTCCTGGAGGAGCTCGCCGCAAATCCCGGCATGCCTGAGGCAAATGTAACTTCTACTGAACCACGGTGGGTGACCTTCGCTATATCACAGGGCCTCGTTCAGCGCTCAGTGATTCAGACTTCGGAAGGTCAAGAGAAGGGATTTCTTTTCAGTCCTCATCTCGGGCGTGACCCTTTCGGCGGGACTGCAGGCGATGCGTCTGGCCAAGTGCGACAACTTGTCGGTTCCATGGTCTACGCAGCCACGTATGCAAAGTACAAGCTGAACGACCCCCCTGTTTTCCTAAGAGCCTTGATCAATCGAGGGATCGCCGGTGATGTTTCCTCCATCGGCACTGATTACCCGATGCTGGAAAAAGCAGGGATTGTGCGCGTTATCAACGGTTCCAAACAGAATCGCTTTAGCCTTGAGCTACTCCAGTCAGAAGTTGCAGAAGATGCCCTTAAGCTGCTCACTTCGGGAGCCCCGGTCGGAACAGGCAGTACCAATGCAGCCGTCTTGCAGGGACAAAGTTCGTATGTACACATTGAGAAAGAAAGGGCGAGGTTGGCCCACACTGCAGATACGGACAAAACGGAAGAAGCTCGTCTTATCGCTGCCCTTCGAGAGGTGCCTATGTCACGAGGGATGGGGCAATTCGGATGAGAGGTCAAAGTCAGCCCGCCAGCACCAATCCGACTAATTCGGAAGGTCCTGCCACAAGGAACGGAAAAACGCGCAGCTTGAACTCCAAGACGCCGGCGCCAGGAACACAACCCTCCGATACGGCAGGAGGCGATCTCGAACGTCGAGTAGCACGCCTGGAATTCGCGGAGGGAGCTTTTGTCCGATTAAGAGTCCCAGTCTCTGCAGATGGAGCAGAATCAGGTCGGGACGTCCTCACTGATGTGGATGTCCTTTCCATCGATGTAGATTCCCGTTTACGCTTTTCCCGCTCCAGCCTGGAGTGCAAGAGTGGTAAAGGGCAGAGTGGCGAGCCCTACACTCTCGTTTGGCTGGCAGGTTTTCGGCAACTCCTGTCGCTGGACAAAGTCACTTTGGTTAGGCAAACCGTCAGCTCCCGTGGTCGCAAGCTTGCGCATCAGCTCGGGGTGCCGGTTCTAGACGACATCGCCATCAGAACGCGCGAACCTGCCCATGCATGGGTACCCGAACGATTTGCCCACTTGGATGGTCCTGCCTGTCTGGCTGCTGAGAAGCGAACAGACACCCAGTTGAAAGGGTTGCCGGACATTCCGCAATCCGTCACCAAGTTCTTGCGTGGCGGTGCCCTGTTATCAGAGCCTGCTTCCTTGCTCTCCGGCGTTGATGCCTTCGGTAAGGCTGCGAGTCGGCAAGGTGGCCTCCCCGAACCTGCTGCCACTGTCTTGGCAGCCCATGCATTGGTCGCAATCGTCTTGGCAGGTCTCCAAGACGCTGGACGTCTGAATGAGTTCCCAACTCGAGAGCTCCGTCAGCGTCTGACAAGAGCCCTGACAGTCGGCGATCCCAACGATATGTACCTTCTTCCTCTCTTGGAGAAGGCAGACGCTTTGGTTCAATATTTCCAGAAGCAGACCCACAGGAGCTATGTAGACGCCGGCGCAGATCCAATCCGGATCGATGTCCCCTCTCTTCGAGGCATTATCGCTGAGCCCCCTACTTATTTGGATGACTACATCGATTTTGTAGAACGCCTCCGCGCAAATCCCCTAGTGGCCAGAGACTTGTTACAAACCACTGAACTTCTATGCTTCGATGCCCTCCTCGGAGACACTGCTTGGAGGGCACCTGCATTTGAACACTTGTTCACGACTGAACACCAAGGTCTTGTCCAGGTAGCCTTGCGGTGCCTTGCAAAAGTTGGTGGCGAGCACGTTGCCCTGCACCTACGTGGTCTTAGCGAGCTACTACCCGAATCATCAGCACAGCGGATCGTGGAGAGACGGATATCAGCTGAAGGTGCCCATAAACCTACTCATCTACCCCAACAGCCCGAACTTATGACGTTCGATTCCGGGGAGGAAGAGCCCGAATTATGACGCTTTCAAAGCGCTCTTCTGAAGGAGAATGGCTGAAGCAAAATAATAATCAGTCATATACGGTAGCCATGACGTTTCGACCCTTGTTTGATTCTGTAGGCAAGGGCGATGCCGCCTCCCAGAAAAGCTGCTATAAACCAAGCTGCTCAGATTCTCCATGCTTGTAGCCTCTACAGCTTGACTGAGCACGTCAATAATGACCGTTTTGGCATCTACATCCGCGCCAACAGCGACCTTGGAAGATTGCAACTGAAGGCATCCTACTCAGTGCGACTGCGAGGATCTACGTCGCACGCGTTTCAGTCCCGTCCCGTTTAGAAGAGACTTCAAGGCTTCCGAATTCAGGAATCCTGCCACGTCCGCTGTACCGTCCGGGCCGATCCGGACGTGTAGACGGTTTGGATTCGATTCCGGATCGTAATCGGCATACCGATCGGTTAGATGGATGAAGCGCTGGTTGGTGGAGCCGACCAGCGCCCTCTTCTGTTCGGGTATTTCTGCTTGGTAGGGGCCGTCGACCAGGAGATCGGTGTTGGCTAGCAATGACTGTGCATAGTGGTCACGGGATGCAAGGTCATCAAACTCGTAACCGGTGAAGGTAATGACTCCCATTCCCCGTGCCTGCGCCAGTGACGCCAAACCGGCCAAAGGCCCGGCCTGGTCGAAAGGCTCACCGCCCAGCAGCGTCAGGCCCTCGACACCGGCGGCGACTGCGTCCTCAATGATCTGTTCCTTGGGCATGATCTCCCCACCGGTGGGGCTGAAGAGATGGGGGTTGATGCACCCGGAACAGCGGATGCTACATCCCTGCACCCAAATCGCGGTCCTCAATCCCGGTCCTTCGGCGGTCGTTGCATGGACTACCCGGGCAATTCGCGGCTGAGTGGTCACAGGTCGAGGGTCCGGCCGCCGCCCTGAGGTTTTGGAGAGTCGGGGGCGGGCGTGGGCCGGCCAGGCTGGGGAGATTCGAAAGTCAGCGAAGCCCGGAGAGGGATGAGGATGTGCGGTGCGACTCCTGTGGCTGCGAGAAGGTGTTCAAAGGATTTGTAGTACCCAATGTGGTGGCGTGTATACAAAATTTTTTCAGCTGTGGTTTGATCCATTCCAAGCGCGGCGAGATCCTGGTCCAGTGCCGCATTGACGTTCACCGGCCGAAGGCGCCATTCCTGCTGCGGGGCACGTCTCATTGTCGGCTGGCTCGGCGCTGACCTGTTCTGGTCTTGCATCGGGGGGTTTGGCCGCGCCGGCCCTAGGTACTGTGGTTGTTGAAACGGATGGGTTTGCGCACCGTACGGTTGGTCTTGGAGCTGTTGCCCTTGCC
The DNA here is from genome assembly GCF_032764245.1 of Paenarthrobacter sp. AT5. Classification (NCBI taxonomy): domain Bacteria; kingdom Bacillati; phylum Actinomycetota; class Actinomycetes; order Micrococcales; family Micrococcaceae; genus Paenarthrobacter; species Paenarthrobacter sp. AT5. The sequence goes on along the minus strand of NZ_CP136442.1, from coordinate 2,754 downwards.
CCTGATGTTGCCAGGCAGGCGGAACCTGCTGTTGTCGCTGCTGCAGGCCAGGACCCGCGTGGTGCACTCCATATGCCGGGGCAGGTTGCGCGTACCACTTGTTGTCCCCCTGGTGCGCCTTCCACATGAGCCACTTTTTGTTTGTCGTAACGGACAGGACAATTCCGGCGATCCAGCTCAGGAGCCAGACCCAGCCCCATGCCATGGAATCAGGACTCGAGACAGGAGGTTCTGTCGTACCGCTGTCCGGATTTGGGGTCCAGATGATCAGCACGGCGGACAGAATCGCAAAGCCCACTCCGTAGATGATCCAGCGGCGGTTCCTGGACTTGATTCCCCGTATAAGGAAGTTGACGCAGGTGAGAAACCCGAAGGAGAGAATACTCCACAACATTCCGGCGCTGTTAAGCAGCCGCCACTTGCGGGAAATGAGCTTTTCTTCAGGGGTCATTCCTACTTCTCCGTATCTTCGCCAAGCCACTGTTCCTGAACAGCGGTCTCCGTGGCTGTCTGGTGAAACTCCGGCGTCAGCCGTGAATCGACAACCGTTGCTCCCTGCACCAGTGTCTGGATGGTGGCCATCTCATCAAGACATTTCGGCCCGGGCTGGCCACTCGCGGTGACAGTGATCATTCCGTGGGGATTGACAGTGACTGTGATGCGCTTGGTCACGATGCCTCCTCGAAGACGAGTTCAACATTGCCGTCGGCGGCGTGCTGGGTAATCAGTGTCATTCCCATGGCAGCAGCCTGGGCGCGCACGGTTTCGACCGTGCGGTGCTGCAGGATCGCGCCGACTGCCTGGTCCAGTTGGGACATGAGGATCTCGGTCTGCGACTCGTTTTTGTTTACGCGGCCCAAGAACACTTCCCCTATGCGCTGGAAGGTGATCGGGCCCAACGGGCTTGTTCCGGTTATGCGGCCCTCGGCGATTTTCATTTCCACACCGCCTATGGCGGTCAGGGCTTCAACCAGCAGTTGCTGATCCGTGACGCGGGTCGTTTTACACTTTTCACACAGATCCGAACCGCGGGCGTCCTTCAGTGCGGCGATGACGGCGATTCCTGCTGGTATCAGCAGAAGTTCCAGACTCATTCCTGAACTCCTAGAAATCTATTCGGCGGCCGCCGCGCCAGGACGCGACGTCGCCGGTATCGACAGGTACCGGAATCTCATACTCTGACTGGTCCTGGGCGGAGGTTGCGGCGACCGCCCGCTGGGAGGCCCACTCGCGGATGGCCCTGATCTGCTCCGCCTGGGTAGTCGAGAGTGGCACGGTATTCTTGATCGTCCGGATCAGGTCGGTATCGCGAAGTGCCCGCCGTTCCGAGTATGCGTCGAAGCAGGCGCTGACGACGGCTTCGGCGACCTCGGCGCCTGAAAAGCCGTTGCTCTCTTCTGCCAGCCGGCCCAGCAGGGAGTTATTGATCTCGATGTCCCCCGATGCCTTTGAGTCCGGGGTAAGCCGTTGCTCCAGTTGGATTTTCCAGATGACCTTGAGCTCTGCCGTCGTGGGCAGATCCACGAAGAAGATCTCATCGAAACGGCCTTTGCGCAGCAGTTCAGGTGGAAGGTTGTCGATCTTGTTCGCGGTGGCGATAACAAAAACCGGCTGCGATTTCTCCTGCAGCCAGGTCAGGAAGGTACCGAAGACCCGCTGGCTCGTTCCCGAATCGCCCCCGCCGGCGGAGCCGAATCCCTTTTCGATCTCATCGATCCATAGAATCGACGGCGCGACCGCTTCCGCGAGCTTCAACGAAGCGCGCATGTTCTGCTCGCTGGAGCCGACAAGTCCGGAGAAGACCCGTCCCACGTCCATCCGCAGTAAGGGCAGTCCCCACAGGGACGACATGCACTTGGCTGTCAGGCTCTTCCCGCAACCGGGAACACCGGTAATCAATACCCCCTTGGGCGCAGGAATCGACCACTCCTGCGCGCTGGGCAACCAGGACCCATTGCGCTTGTCCAGCCAGGTCTTCAGATTTTCGAGCCCGCCAATATCATCAATGGATCCCGGGTCGTCGATAAACTCCAGCAGCCCTGACTTCTTGATGGTCTGCCGCTTCTCCTCAAGAACCAGTTCAATGTCCCCTGCGTCGAGCCGCCGGTCCGAAGCAATGGCGCGGGCGAAGGCGTTCTCGGCTTCCCCAAGCGTCAGCCCTTGGGCTGCCTGCAGAAGCCGCTGCCTGTCGTCCTCGGAGAGATCAACTTCGATCTGTGCCGCATTGGCACTAATGATGGCGTCCAGCACGACTTCGATTTCCACCCGGCTGGGTAAGGGAAGGTCAACTACGGACACTTCCTTTTCCAGCTCAACCGGCAGATCCAGGCTGGGTGCAACGATCACCAGAGTGTGAGGCACCTGCCCTGTACGGAATTCGCGGGCCACGTCCTGCAAACCGCGCACTATCGCTGGCTCAGGAGCACGGCCCTTGCCGCCGAGAAAATGTTGAAGATCGAAGAACACAAAGATGGTCGGGTCAGGAACCTTCATAGCGGCAGCCAGAGCGTCCACCGGCGCCACTGCTTTTCCCATCTCACCGGGAACGTGCAATCCCCGGCTCAGAGTGAAGGCGACCACGTTGCGCGGTCTCTTGAGCGCCGGATCCCGGGCCACGTCCGAGAGGACTTCCAGCACCCGGCTGTCCTCGTGCGATTCAACCAAGAGCACGGGATGGCGTGCCCGAACCAGGTCAATCACCGTCCGACGGAAATCCGTCTCACGCTTAGCTTTCACGTATAGCCCCCATTCCAT